>JBJTNS010000185.1:0-14011 GCA_046074245.1 Chitinophagaceae bacterium
GCAAATGCCGGCTCTACGCCGAGAAAAGTATTAAATGCTCAGGATATTGCAGAGTTTCAGGCTTTGGTTAGAAAAGCACCAATAGCAGATAATGTGGTTGAATACGCAGTAGATTTGGTGAGCAAAACCCGTCCTGGAACACCTAGAGCTAATGCTCGCGTAAACGATTTAATAAGTTATGGTGCTGGTCCGCGCGCAGGTCAATTCCTAGTTCTGGGTGCAAAATGCCATGCTTTGTTAAACGGGAAATTGTCTCCGGATATTGAAGACGTAAAGGCCATTGCTGTAAATGTACTGAGGCACAGACTAGTAAAAAATTATAAAGCAGAAGCTGAAGGTATTAGTGTAGATGATATCATAAAGAGCCTTCTTTAATAGCAAATTTCTATGACAAATTTTATTTTAATTATTATCCTGGCTCTCATAGTCTGGAGACTTTATCGTTTCTTTTTCATTCATAAAGGTCCTGCCGTCGACTATTCTTTCGGCAGAAATGATTTTAAAAATATTACAAAATGGTTTAAAGCAGGAAGTTTTACTCAGGTTGAAGAGGCTGTAAAGAAATTAAATTCTGATGATTTGACTCAGTTGTGCGATTGCATTGCATTGACCTTAACAGAAAAGGACATACTGAAATATCATAACGGAGCTGGTGATAAGAGTTTTTCATCTCTCATCCTTGGGGTTTTTCATAGTCATATTGCCTATAAAACGCGAGGAAGAGGATATGGTAGTACCATTAGTGAAAAACAGGCCAACGAATTTATCAACGACTTGCAGATTTCGGTTTCCTATCTGAGTGGTTTAACTCAGCATCCTGACTTTTCTGCTGAAGCAAGTTCCCGATTGATAAGAGTATGTATGGGCTTAAGTGAATTTGATACAGCGGCAGAGTTTTTTAGGGCTTGTATAAAGGCCAATCCCAATCACCTGTGGGCTTATATTCATTATGCCGAGCTGATTCAGCCAAAGTGGGATGACACTGAAGAGCAAATTGTAACATTTTATAATTCTTTACCAGATAATAATCTGATACAAACCATCATAAAATTAAAATTGTATTATGATGGATTAGTAGCTGGTATGAACTACTTTGACAAGGCTATGGGCATAGAGGATTATTATTCAGAGATACGTGCTTATATCAAAGGTTTAGATGAAAGTAATGCCTTATTTAGAATTCCATCAATACATAAGTATGTTGTTTATGGTTATATGTTTTCTCTGGCCAGCAATCTGGATGAGAAGCAAATGACCCAGAAGTACTGGAAATTACTTGAGAACCGGATGGCACTATATCCTTTTGGATTACAGTAATAAAAAAACCCGAGACTTAAGTCCCGGGTTTTTTCTATATGGTTTTTTCAATTTATTCGAATTCAGATTGCAGAATCTTTTTAATTTCTACAACAGTTTCTTCTTCAAGTTCTGTTCTGTTTACTAATTCGTCATTTGGAATATCCAGAACAGCTTTGGCAGTATCTAAACCTATAGCTTTTAGTTCATCAATGATCCAGCTATCGATTTCGTCTGCAAATTCTTCCAGGTCAATATCAGAGTCATCAAATTCAACATCTTCTCTGTATACTTCGATATCGTAACCAACCAATCTGCTGGCTAGACGGATATTGAAACCACCTTTACCAATGGCTAAACTTACCTGGTCAGGACTCAAGAAAACATTCGCTTTTTTAGTGTTATCATCTAAACTAATCGAAGAAATCTTAGCGGGATTGAGTGCTCTCTGAATGAACAGAGAAATATTGGTTGTGAAGTTAATGACGTCAATATTTTCATTTCTAAGTTCACGAACGATACCATGGATTCTGCTACCTTTCATACCAACACAAGCACCTACAGGATCAATTCTGTCGTCGTAGCTCTCAACTGCAATTTTAGCTCTTTCGCCTGGCTCTCTAACGATTTTCTTAATAGTGATTAAACCGTCAAGAATTTCAGGTACTTCAAGTTCCATTAATTTCTCAAGGAAAACCGGAGAAGTTCTTGATAAGATGATTTTCGGTGCACCGTTAATCATACTTACTTCGTGAACTATTGCTTTTAATGTTTCACCTTTTTTATAAAAATCAGCTGGAATCATCTCTTGTTTTGGAAGGATTAATTCATTGCCTTCGTCGTCCAGTACCATGATTTCCTTTTTCCAGATCTGATAAACTTCACCAGAAACGATTTCACCGATTCTGTCAGAGTATTTTCTGAACAATTCGTCTTTTTCAAGTTCCAGAACTTTAGTCATCAGCGTCTGACGTGCAGCCAGGATGTTTCTTCTTCCAAAGAAATCCATTGGCACCTGATCAATTGCTTCTTCACCAATTTCGTAATCTGGTTCAATTTTACGGGCATCCGTAACGCTGATCTGAGTGTTTTCATCTTCTACTTCACCATCGTCAACAATCAGACGGTTTCTGTAAATTTCCAGGTCACCCTGATCGGTATTGATAATGATATCAAAATTGGTATCATCACCATAGCGTTTTTTTAACATGTTGCGGAATACTTCTTCCAGCACACGCATCAGGGTAGTCCTGTCAATGTTTTTGAATTCTTTAAATTCCGAGAAGGAATCAACCAATCCCCTAACGGTTAATATTTGTGGAGTTGTCATTTGAATGATAAAATGATATTTGCTTTTTTAATGTCGTTATAATTAATGTCTTTGGCTACGGGTTTTTCGTGCCTTTTCGGTTTTGGGTTTGCGTAATGTTCAATACTTAATATTTCACCAGCTACAGAAAGTAATTTTCCTTTAAGTTCGGTCTCGTCTTTGAGAATAATATTAAACTCTCTTCCTACATGTTTAGGGTATTGTCTGAGTAATTTAATATCGCTATCTGCGCCTGGAGAACCGACATCCAGTGTGTAATTTTCTTCTGGCATAGCTTCATCTGCCAGGTGGTTAATGGATCTGCCAATTTCAGAAATATCGTAAATGCCAAGAGGCTGGTCGCCATCAATGATAAACTCATGGGTTTGTTTGCCATGAATTGACTCTACCAGGAAAATTCCGGGATGTTCTTCCAGCACTTTTGCTACAATTGCCTCTAGTTGATTCTGTACACTCATATATAACAAGTGAGGGGCTTTTAGGGCCCCTCATCAAATGATTAAGTAAATATGGCTGCAAATGTACAGCATATTTTAAAAATTTCCAAATTATCTTCTGTTTACCGTTGCACCGGTATTGTTTCCATTGCCTCCCAGACCAAGGCCAGATGCAGAACTACTATTGTTATTGCCTGCTGCTTTAGGGTCGGGAGTAGGTTTACTTACGTTTGTATTATTGGTGCTACTTGTACCAGCGCTGCCGGCTGTGCTACTACCTCCAGAATTGCCAGAACTAAAAACATTGCCGCTTCTGTTGTTGCTTGAAGTACTAACTGTAGAGCCAGGGTTACGGGATCTTTCATTGTTGTCAGAACTAGATGAAGAACTACCTCTGTTACTGTTGTTGCCTGACTCTGAATGGTTATTATTAATAGCTTCTTCAAGTATAGCACCTATAATTCGTGCACCTATATTTAAACCTTGACCGGTTTTTTTAGTGGTAATTTCAGTGCTTTCAGTTTCTTCGGTTTCAACAGAATTAACGTCTGTGCTGATTAATTCTTCATCTTCATGAGAGTCATTGCTGCCTTGGTTCATGTCTGGCATCATTGGTCCGCCCGAACCACCATGAGTTTCATTATTATATAAACCACGCATACAGCTATCCAGTTTCATAGAACACTTATTGTTCTGTTTAACCATAAACTGGTACTCAGTTTTGTATTCGTTTAGTTGAGCAGTGATGGTATTAATTTGATTCTGCAATGCAGTATTATCAGACTTCAGTTTGGTAACTTCAGCTGTTTTGGCATCCAGTTGTTTCTGTAGTTCACTGCAGTCGCTGCTTTTGTTTTTCAGATCACTTATATCTGTATTGAGTTTACTAATAGTAGCATTAAGTTCTACTTGTTTTTTGTTGAGGTCAGTTACCACAGTTTTCATGCTATCTAAACTGTTATCTTTAGCGTTGATTGCAGATTTAAGCTTGCTGATTTCAGCGTTTAATTCTGCAATATTGCTCTGACATTTTTTAAGAGCTTCAGCATCGGTATTGTTACCTGTACCACAATTTTTGCAGCAATTTTTAAGCTCATTTACCAAACTGTCTACCTGATTACTCAAGTTGTAGTTTTTTCCATTCAGACGACTGATAGTTTTGGTCATTTCAGCCATTTCAGCTTTGAGTAATGCATTATTGTCTTCGCATTTCTTCATTTTTTCAATATCTGCATTATTCTGAGTGCTGTTTTTCTTACAGTTTTCGAGTTCTGTGTTTTTCTGTACTAGTAAAATTGCCAGGCTGTCTGATTGTTTTTTGGCGACTTTAGCATCGTTTTCAGCTTTAGCTTTTTCAGATTCAAGCTTTTTAACAATTTCAGCATTTGACATGGTGCTGTTTTTCTTACAGTTCTCGTATTCTGATGTTTTTTGAACAAGAAGTAAAGTTAGACTATCAGCTTGTTTTTTAGCAACTTTGGCATCGTTTTCAGCTTTAGCTTTTTCTGCTTCCAGTTTTTTAACAACACCAGCATCAGTTTGAATGGTGTTTTTTCTGCAGTTTTCAAGATCAGCATCACGTTTAGCAAGTACAACTCTCAGACTGTCCGATTGTTTTTTAGCAATGCGTGCATCATTTTCTGCTTTAGCTCTGTCATTTTCTGCTTTTTTAACAATTTCAGCATTATTGAGTGTGCTGTTCTTTTTACAGAAGTCAAGATCAGCGGTTCTGCTGGCAAGAACTATTGCAAGACTGTCAGCTCTTCTGTTAGCAATGCGAGCGTCATTTTCTGCTTTTCTACGGTCGTTTTCAGCCTTTTTAACAATCTCTGCAGAACTCATAGTGCTATTCTTTTTGCAGTTGTCATATTCAGTTCGGGTGTAAGCCAGAAGGATATTCAAACTGTCAATTTTCTTATTCAATTTTACAATATCAGCATTGGTTGTATTGCTGTTCTTTTTACAGTTTTCAAATTCAGTGCGTGTATAGGCTAACAGTACATTTAAGCTATCAGCTTTTTTCTGAAGTTTTACTATATCAGCATTGTTTTTGGTGCCATTGCCGGTTTTGCAGGTAGCCAGTTCTTTTTCGAGTTCAGCAATTTTTTTATTCGCTGCGATAGTAGCATCTGTTTGTGTCTTGGCTTTATCTTTAAGAGTAGTATTCTCGTTTACTAAGATGATGCCCTGATCCTTACATTTCTTCAGCTCTTCACTTTCGTTAAACGTTCCATTTTGTTTTTTGGCGATTTCTTTTTCTCTGGTATCCAGTAAAACTTTGCGTTTATTTAGTTCTTCCTCACGTTTTTTCAGTTCTGCTTCTTTTTCGATAAGGGTTTTATTGGTGATTGTTTTTTCTACAATGACTGTATCTTTAATGATAATAGTATCTTTTTGGGTTATTTTTACTGTATCACGCAATTCAGTTCTCAGGCTATCATGACTGGTACTGTCCATATAGACAGGATCGACGTTTGAGTGATACCATGAACTGTGGCAGTATCCAAGTCCGAAAGAGATACCACCATAAATATCGGCGCCTCTGAACTGACTTGCAGAAGCCACGTTTAGGAGTCCGCCAAGGTTATCGCTTCCAAAAAACACTGGTCCGATACGAGTATAGGCACCTACATAAAAGTTGCGGTAGTTTTCGCTAAGAGTAACAGGCATACTAAATTCAAATCCTCTTGATTCAAATCTTGGAATAACTGAAAGCATGGAAGTGCTTCTAAGTCCTGTTGAGTTAAATCCTTTCAGACTTTGGTTCCAGAATATAGAGGTATAGAAGTTTTTGGACATTCTAAAATCCATCTGAAGGTTAATAGCTGTAGGGAGAGCAGTGCTAAAGCCACGGGATTTAGTCGCTCCCATTGGATTGAAAATGTTTTCTCCAATAGAATCGAAAGCATTAACATTTGAGTAATGGAAAGGATCCAGAATATTATTTGACGCAGCTGCGGTGGTATAGATGTTAGAGCTATAGGTGTATTTGCTGCTCATTCTGTTGAATCTGATGCCACCAACATCGTTTAACGCCAGGGCAAGTTTAAAATCGTGGTCGCTACGTTTGTCATTATAGTCGCAGTATTTGCTGCTGGCATATTTTGTTTTTCTAGACTTATGGGTATAGCTTAAACCTACGTCTATACCCGCACCAATACCTCTTGAGTTAAGGGCGAACAGACCATATGGCTGATTAAAAGGATCAACCAGTGATTTATCATCGGTGTATGCGAATTGCATATCGCCGCTAACCAGTGCACTATTAGTTCCTGTTGCGTTAATGTCTAAACTATTTCCTTTAAGGTAAGCGGCGCCTAAACCACGAATAAACTTGAAGGTAAGACCCCCGTTAAATTCGTTTCTTTCGTTTTTAGCGAGAACACCTCCAAGGGTAAAACTAAGTTCCTGGAAAGTCTGGGCATTGATACCAAAACCTTTATTAATAGTAGCTTTTGATCCTGAGTCAATTTTATTAAACGCAAGGCGGGCTGCAGATTCACTGATGCCAAACATTTGCATACCAGAGCGCTGGCGGGTGTTGATAGACATATTCCAGTATTTTGAAACCGGGAACATGAAAGATGGTCCGAAGATATCTTGGTTAAAGCTAAATTGCTTGTTTTTGCCATTGAGGTCTTCCAGGAGCCAGTCTTTCTGGTAATCTACAGTGCCATCATATTTTTTGTAATTCCAGCTGTAATTGTTGTTGGCCCAGTGATTGATTTTAATCGGGGCATTGTAGGTGAGATAATTGTTGTAAAAATTTAATCCTCTGCCCCAGAAGTTAAAGTAGAATCTGTATTTAGAGTCTGAGATGGATGAGGCATTATTATATACACCATAGGTGCCAGAGTAATTGCCGGTTGTTCTTCCAAGCCATTGCTGAGCTCTTGCTGCGGGCAGAGAAAGAAGAGCAATTAGAAGAAAAAGTAATTTTGTAATTTTTGGTTGCATAGTCAATTTGGTTTAATTGTTACAATGGTGAAGCAAAGTAAATACGGCTTCATGGAATGCTAATCAAGGATTGTACCAAAAAATAGACATTGAGAAAATTTTGATTTTAAAGGAAAGATTACCAATAGATTATTTAGAAAACTCTTTGGTAACAAATTAATGTTTCAGGCTTAACAATTTGGTAACATAGCCTGCCCAATTTTGCAGCATTATGTTTGGATTAGAATCCGGTATAGCCGTTTTATTTATCGTTTGCGTATTGGCAGTTTGCGTTTTTGAATTTGCCAATGGCTTTCACGACACCGCCAATGCGGTAGCAACTGTCATTTACACAGGCTCATTAAAACCTACTTATGCAGTGGTTTGGTCTGGTTTATGGAATTTCATCGGTTTATTTTTAAGTAGTTTCTGGGGCTATAAAGTAGCAATGGGAATTGTTAATCTGTTACCATTAGCCGATCTAGTAACGCTCTCGACGGGAGAAAGTGTTTCATTAGTTCTTGGTATGCTTGTTTCAGGTATATTATGGAACATTGGTACCTGGTATTTTGGAATTCCCTGCAGTTCATCACATACATTAATTGGCTCTATACTAGGTGCGGGACTGGTGTTTTTCTGGTTACATGGTGGTGATGGTGTCAACTGGAGTAAAGCTGCAGATATCGGATTATCATTATTAGTATCTCCATTATTTGGTTTTTCTGTAACCATTTTGCTCATGTATATATTAAGACGTGTCACTAAAACACGTAAGCAGATATTTAAAGAACCTGAACCAGGTTCAAAACCACCAATGTGGATCAGAGCTATTTTGATAACTACCTGTACATTGGTTAGTTTCTTTCATGGTAACAACGACGGTCAGAAAGGTATCGGTTTGATGCTGATTATATTAATCACTTTTATGCCGGTAAGATTTGCCTTGAATGATACTTTTGACGCTGATAAGACATTGGCTTCTTTAACCAAAATTGAAACTACTTTAGCATCAGAAAATAAAGCAGACCTGGTAGTTAAGACTCAGGAAACTAAAGAGACAATTGAAAAGTTTAAATTAACAAAAGCAAACGATTCATCTTCAGAGAATGATAAAAAATTAGCCACTATTGCTGTTAGAACATCAATAACTAAATTATCTAAGAAAGTAGGTGCAGAGTTAAAGAATCCAACTTTTATGGATTCAAAAGACAATATGAAAGCCGTTAAAGCTGAATTGAGTTTCTTAAAGAATGACATTGAATACTCTCCAAGATGGGTAACGATTATGATTGCGTTGTGTTTAGGATTAGGAACAATGATAGGCTGGAAGCGTATTGCAGTAACAATCGGAGAGAAGATTGGAAAGCGCCATATGACATATGCTGAAGGTGCTACAGCTGAGTTAACTGCTGCTGCAACTATCGGACTAAGTTCTGGATTTGGTTTACCAGTTTCTACCACACACGTATTATCTTCTGGTGTTGCCGGTGCTATGACAGCCTCTAAAGGGGTTAAGAATTTGCAGCCTGATACTATCAAAAGCATTGCAATTGCCTGGATCCTTACACTGCCTGTGACTATGATACTTGCAGGTGGATTCTATTACCTTTTACAATTGATTTTGTAATCATTTAAATTAAAAAATATTCCTTGAAATGCCCTGAGAATGGGCATTTTTAGGACCCCCTATATTAATAAATTATCAATAAAAAAGCATTTCAATATCATTTGAGTGTTAAAATTAAAGTACAATCAACATATAAAATACATATAAGTATAATGAAAAATTTAATTACAATAGCAATTCTGGCTTTCTTAGTGAGCAATACTGTTGAGGCGCAGAAGCAAGGTACCTATACCAAAGCCTCATTTGGAAAAGGGATTGGATTTGCATCATCAGACAGTTCGTTTACATTGGCTCTTTCTGGAAGGATTCAGAGTATGGCTGAAGTTAAGCATGAATTAAACGATGAGAAAACTACTGCAGATTTCTTTGTGAGAAGATGTCGTTTAAACATACAGGGTACTGCATTTGATCCACGATTTACTTACAGAATTCAAATCGGTTTCGCTCAAAGAGATATTACAGCGGACAATACTGCGGCGCAGAATAATTTAATAATGAGGGATGCAATGTTGTATTATGCGCCATACAAATGGTTAAAATTTGGATTTGGTCAGACAAAACTCCCTGGAAATCGCCAGCGTCAGGTCTCATCTGCTAATCTTCAATTAGTGGAACGATCAATAGCTAACAACAATTTTACATTAGATCGTGACAAAGGTATCTGGATGTTCAATAATTTTAAGTTTGGTAAATCTATTTTAAAGTCAACTTTAGCGATTTCCTCCGGCGATGGAAGAATTAATTCAGATAAGAATGGAGAATTATGTTATAGTGGTCGTGCAGAGTTTTTGCCATTTGGTGAATTTGCAGGTAATGGAGATTATATAGAGGCTTCACAGGAAAGAGAACAAAAACTAAAATTATCCATTGCTGGTGTTTATAGTTTTAATTCAGCTGCAAGCAGAACAATGGGGCAACTCGGTGAATACTTATACAATAATCAGCACGCGAATCTGACATATTATGGTGGTGATTTAATGTTGAAGTATAAAGGGTATTCTCTGGAGATGGAACTATACAACAGAGAAACAGACAGAGGCATTATAACAAACTCTAAAGATTCTACTTTGAAGAACTATATAATTAGCGGAAGAACATTAATGATTCAATCCGGTATATTCATTTCAAAGAGAAGTGAAATAGCAGTCAGATACGCAAGAATTGATCCTTCACAAAAGATTATCACTTTGTTCAAAACTCAGGAGGAATATGTTTTGGGTTATTCAAGGTATTTTTTCAAGCATAACCTAAAAATCCAGACTGATTGCAGTTATATGAAAAATGGCAGCAAAGAATCTGTGATATACAGATTGTCTGGAGTAGTAAGCTTCTAATATTAGGAATTAAACTGTAATTTTGCCTTCAATATGAGGGTATCTATGATTGCGGCACTTGATGCCAATAATGCAATTGGCTCAGGTAATCAGTTGGTGTGGCATTTGCCAGATGACTTTAAGTGGTTCAAGGAGCATACAATTGGTAAACCATTAATAATGGGTCGTAATACCATGTTGTCTCTGGGCAGAGCCTTGCCAAAGAGATTGAACATTGTTGTTTCTTCATCTTCCGAAAATATCATTGATGGTTTTACCCATGCTGCTACAGTAGATAAAGCAATTGAGCTAATAGGGACCGACTGTGAAGAAGTAATGATTATTGGAGGCGGTAAAATGAAGCTCAATGTTGAGTCAGGCTGATCGATTGTACATTACGCGAATTCATCATGAATTTGACAAAATGGATACTTATTTTCCAGAGTGGAAGACGGAAGAATGGCAGGAAATAAGCAAGGACCATCACTCTGTAGACGACAGGCATCTCTATGCTTTTGATTTTTTGATTCTCGACAGAATTAAAAGTGGAAATTAATACCAATACTTCTTACAGGTTGCACCATCAAAGCTATACCATTCTCAGATTGGTAGAGAGTAGATTGATTGGTGGAGTAACTGACAATTTGCAAACCTGTTTCCATACTGGCGGATAGTAACTGTGAAAATCTATATTTAATACCAACCATTGGCGAAAGGCCGTAATATCTGGTTGCGAAGTTATAGGGCAGTTTATAATAAGGTTGAAAGTCGCCAAACCCTTCAGTAATACCGTTGTATTTCCCAGTGTTAATCACCACATCTACACCGGCAAAATATTGTAATTCAGAAACATTAAAAGTCTTTTCAATGCCAATTCTGAAATCGTGGTTATAGCCATTTCCTGTGTTTTGGTTAAAATTCATTTCATCATCCAGATTAAATGTATAATCATGTTGTGAATAGGTATAAGACGCTCTTAAAGAGAAATTATCAAAATGCCTTTTAATGTTAAAGCCTGTAAAAGCGGTGGGAATGTAATGCACTTTTTCCGAATAAAAATTTATCAGCTCTTCATGGAGGTTAAAAGCATTAATGCCAAATTCATTTCTAAGTGTTTTAGAGCCTTTGTCTTTGCCGAATTCACATGGACACATCTGAGCCAATACTGGCTTTTGCGCAAATAAAGTTAGCAGCAAAACGAATCTTATCATAAAACAAAGATAATAGATAGCATACTATCTCCATTTGTTTCTTATCCATTTGTTTAGAACTGATTCGTAAAACAAGTAAATAATTGAACACGAAATGATTAAAAACAGAGAATAGAACAAGAATTGTTGAGTAGAATTGATAGGATGAATACTGTTTTCGTAAATTAGTTGAAGTGGATATTGAAAAATGTATATGCCATAACTGATTGCCCCAAGAAATATAAATAATTTATTACTCAGGTAAGTTTGAGTTTTTTCATTAAACATGGCTAATGACATAAAAAGGAAAATATAAAACGGCGCCAGAAAGCCAGATCTTAGATAAATTTCCATCGATTTACTGATATGCATCAAAATCAATAAAATACTTACCAGACTGATGGTAAATACTAAAATAGTGTTTTTCTTTACGAAGCTATTGCAATTTCCGTCTGAGCGGAAAATTAGAAAGTAACTTAAAATACCAGCGATGAAATAACCAATCCTTAACAGAGGGTAATATTCCAGATAAGAGGGAATCATTGAGAAAAATTGTCCAAAATGGCTTGTAAGATAAACGGTTACTCTACTTTCTTCGGTGCCGGCCATAAAGTTGATGATTAGAACAAGGAGGAAATACAGACCAACAATCATGAAGGCTTTAGAGAGATGTTGTTGTATCAACGAAAAATATTTAGTTACAATAAAAGGAAAACTGATGTAAAAGAACATTTCAACGGAAAGCGACCAACCGGGAAAGTTAACAGATCCAGGATATAACCATGTTTGAATACCTAATGCCTCAAAGGGCAATTTTAAATAGGTGGTTTTGCCGAGATCAATCGAATAGACGACAGAACACGCTACAACCAGTAAAAGGGCTAATAAATAACTGGGATACAAACGTGCAATTCTGTTGATATAAAATTGTTTTCTACTGATTTTTTTGTCTAAAAGTACCTGAGCATTTGAGAAACTTAGAACTAATCCAGAAATGAAGAAGAATAGATTAACAAATTCATTGCTATTGTTCAGTAAAGTGCCAGAGTGGCCTGACCGTATACCTGGCAAAAAATGGTAGAAGACCACCGCCATAGAAGCGATGAATCTGATGATATGTATCGATGCCAGTTGATTCATATTATTCAGCAATGATACATAAATATTGCTGTTTTAATAAGTTGAATGATTTATTAAATAAATGAGTTGGCGTATCTTGAAGATTTACAATACAATAAAATGGCAATTGTTATTTGATGATTGAAATTGACTGCATTTCATTAATTGTGAAATTAAGTAGATTGAGTTAAATCAAATTCAATCTCACCTCAAGATTCGTTTTTTAATTTTATTATTCTATTATTCCATTTAACTTTGCTTAATCAATACATGCACTTCTCAAACCTAAAAAATTGTTCTAACAAACTAATATGAGACTTGAACAATTAACATTTACCAGGTTTTTGGCAGCCTTATCCATTGTTTTTTTTCATTATTGTCAGTCGCTTTATCCTTTTGATCAGGCAGCTTTTCAGTTTCTCATTAGGCAGGCTAATATTTGTGTAAGTTATTTCTTTATTCTTTCAGGATTTGTGATGATGATTGCTTATTACAGACACGACAAACTCAATACAGTGAGTTATTATTTGAATCGTTTTGCGAGGATCTATCCAGTCTATTTTATCGGATTGATACCAATATGGTTGAATGAGCACCAATGGTATAGTGTATCCTGTTCTATCGTTCATTTTACAATGTTGCAGTCGTTTTTCCCAGAGTTAGTTTTGAATTTCAGTTTGCCCAACTGGTCGGTTTCCGTTGAAATTTTCTTCTATGCCTTGTTTCCTTTGCTTTTTAATCTGGTATATAGAAAGAGGCATTTATGGAAAGTTGCAGGCATAGGTATTCTAATCTTCTGGATTTTTAGTCAGATTACCTTTCATTATCTACTTGGTTTAAGGGCAGACAATGGCAAGGATATAAATTTCGAAACTTTCGTGTTTTATTCACCTTTGCTGCATTTGAATGAATTTTTGTTAGGCAATCTGGCAGCAATGGCCTTTATTCGTTATAATCAAACTTTCAGCAGGAATTATACATGGTTTATTGGACTTCTTGTAGTTTTGATGGTGTTTGCTCTGAAATATAACACAGTTTTCAATTTTCACAACGGATTATTTGCGGTCTTTTTTGTCCCGTTCATCCTATCTCTTTCAATGAATAAAGGAAGGTTAAACGACTGGTTGAGTCAACCGCTTTTGTTGTATCTGGGAGAAATAAGTTACAGTTTGTATGTATATCAGTATCCTGTCTTTTATTATTCTAAGGGCATCTCAACAGGCTGGCCAGTTGCCGATTTTCTGATAAAGTTTACAATTCTAATTTTACTATCATCTTTGAGTTATTCTTATGTAGAGACACCATTGCGGAAATGGATTAGGTCTTTACAGAAAAAGTAATTTAAATCACTAACAATATCATTTTACAAGAGATGAGAGATTCTTTTGCAGGCTAAAGACAAACCTCCCCATTTTATCTTTGGTAATAGGGTTCAATAATGATTGGGATTACTGACGTGATCCCGGAATGGGGAGGCTAAAGACAAACCTCCGCATTTTACCTTTGGTATTAGGATTCAAAATTGATTGGGACTACTGACGTGATCCCGGAAAGGGGAGGCTAAAGATAAACATTCCTAATTTATCTTTGTTAATAGGGTTCAATAATGATTGGGATTACTGACGTGATCCCGAAAGGGGGAGGCTAAAGACAAACCTCCCCATTTTACCTTTGGTAAAATGGGGTATTTTACGGCCACAACCAATTTTCAAACGCAGGAGGCAGGCGTTTGAATTGGTTTTTGGCCGTAAAATAAAAAACCC
>JBJTNS010000186.1:0-4355 GCA_046074245.1 Chitinophagaceae bacterium
GGCTCTTCTGACAGATTCTTCTGTAGGCGTTGTAATGGCCTCGTCGTAGGCATTAGTATGTAAGCTGTTACAATTGTCGTAAATGGCGTAAAGCGCCTGTAAGGTTGTACGGATATCGTTGAAGTCGATTTCCTGAGCGTGCAAACTTCTACCGCTGGTCTGAATATGGTATTTCAACATCTGAGAACGCTCGTTGGCGCCATATTTAAGTTTCATGGCTTTTGCCCATATTCTGCGGGCAACGCGACCGATAACAGCGTATTCAGGATCGATACCATTACTAAAGAAGAAGGAAAGGTTTGGTCCGAATTCGTTGATATCCATACCTCTGCTCAAATAGTATTCTACGTAAGTAAAACCATTCGCTAAGGTAAATGCTAACTGTGTAATAGGATTCGCACCTGCTTCGGCGATATGGTAGCCACTGATAGAAACAGAGTAGAAGTTTCTAACTTTGTTTTTGATAAAATATTCCTGAACATCACCCATCAGACGAAGGGCAAATTCGGTACTAAAGATACAGGTGTTCTGAGCCTGATCCTCTTTTAAAATATCGGCTTGTACCGTACCTCTCACCTGTGAAAGGGTATAGTTTTTTATGTCGTTGTAAACATCAGCAGGCAATACCTGATCGCCAGTAACACCCAACAGCATTAAACCTAAGCCATCATTACCTTCTGGTAAAGTACCCTGATAAACTGGTACCTCCTGGTTTTTTGCTTTATAAATCTCAGCTATTTTAGCTTTTACTTCATTTTCTAAACCATTTTTACGGATGTATAATTCGCATTGCTGATCAATAGCGGCATTCATAAAGAAGCCAAGCAGCATAGGTGCCGGACCGTTGATGGTCATGGACACAGAGGTTTTCGGATCAGCCAGATTGAAGCCACTGTATAATTTTTTGGCATCATCCAGGCAGCAGATACTAACGCCAGAGTTGCCAATTTTACCGTAAATATCCGGACGAATATGCGGATCGTTTCCGTATAAAGTAACACTATCAAAGGCTGTCGATAAACGTTTTGCAGGCATACCCAAACTTACGTAGTGGAAACGGCGGTTAGTTCTTTCTGGTCCGCCTTCACCGGCAAACATCCTGGTGGGATCTTCACCTTCGCGTTTGAAAGGGTAAATACCAGCAGTGTATGGGAATTCACCCGGAACATTTTCCTGAAGCTGCCATCTCAATCTATCACCCCAGGCACTGAATTTAGGCATAGCCACTTTGGCTACCTGAGTATGACTTAAACTTTCGGTATGAGTTTTAATTCTGATTTCTTTGTCTCTAACTTTGAAAATATAATCCTCGTTTTTGTATTTTTCTACCAGGGCATCCCAGTTAGAAATAAGGTCTTTGTTTTCCGGATTAAGTTTGCGTTCGAGTTTCAGTACTTCTTCCTCAATGGCCGCTATAAGGCTGGTGTTTGACATATTGGTTGATGACATGCAGATTAAAACGCAAAAATAAGCATTTGAGGGCAATCATTGTTAGAAAAATAATGAGGAGACAATGAGGTGGTAATTTGAACTTTAACCCATTAGATAGGCATAGGGTAAGTGCAATTAACGATAAGATCATGACTATTTTATAATATTTTGTTGATAAACTCGTTGATAAAGCGTAAATTTGCAAACTTAATATGCGCGTAACAGTCACATTATCAGCGTTTTTTGGTATTTTTTGCTTACTCTCGTTTACTTTTTTAGACGAAGGGAAGAAAAACATGCTGCAAATCCCTGAAATTGATGGTGAAGCTGAGTCAGCGGAAGTATGCGAAAGCGAAGTTGTTGAGTATTTCTACACATCATCAGACAGATTTAAGTCGTACTGTGATTCTTTGTATATCAAAGTTTTTAGCGATATCAATCGCCCATCCAGAAAGGTTTTCGATTATGCGATGAAGGGATATGCGTATTATGCCGGACAAGGCTTACTTGCAAAAAGAAATATAGTTTCATTTATTGATTATTCACTTTCTGCCAATGTCAAAAGATTCTGGGTGATAGATCTGAAGCAAACCAAACTGCTTTTTCACGAATTGGTTGCTCACGGTCGCAATTCAGGTGAAGAGTTTGCCAGAAAATTCTCGAATATTGAGAACTCTTTCCAGACCAGTTTAGGGTTCTTTGTGACAGGAGAAATTTACAGCGGTAAGCACGACTTATCAATTCGTATGAACGGATTAGAGAAGAAATATAATGGAAACGCTTTACAGCGTGGTATTGTCATTCACGGAGCAGATTATGTGAGCGAATCTTTTATAAAGGCGAATAAACGTTTAGGTCGTAGTTTAGGCTGTCCTGCAGTTTCAGAATCTGTCATTGGTTCATTATCTCAAACCATTAGTAATGGCAGTTGTTTGTTTGCCTACTATCCCAGTAAATCTTATCTAAAAATGTCTGCCGCTGTGCGTTCAGATGTTGTATATGCTAATCAGTTTAATTGATCAGCAGTTTTTGTGTAAGTACAAGCTCTTTGTTTTTATTCTTTAACTGAATTAAATACAAACCTGAACTTAAGCTTTCAACATTAACCGGAGTGTCATTTTGAAAGGTATCTGATAGAATTAGTGTACCCAGATGATTGTATATATTGAAGCTTTCGGCAGTTTCAGAATGGATACTGATGAAGTCGCTTGCCGGATTTGGATATACATAGGCAGATTCGTCGTTTACACTTAGTATATGGCTTTTTCGAGGTATTGCATACAACCAGGTAATATCAGAAATGCTGGTGTCTTTGGGCAAATAGCTGTAGGACATCAGAGGGACGCCGATACCACCGCTATTGGTCATAAATTCTACGCTGTATGAAGAATCTGGGGATGGTAAACTCAGTCCGAATAAGTTCAGAATAGGCTGAGTAGCTTTTATCCATGCACCATTGGTTTTTACAAATACAATTTGGGAGGCGATATTGAGTGTTGTTTGCTTGAGGGTGTTGAAAGAACCCAATGGTGTTTTAAGGGTTCCCCATCCATCAATTTTCGCCTGGCGATCGAAACCTGTTGAGATTTGCATTGAATCGATTTTAGGAATTGGTCCAGTTGAATCCGGATCAAATCCAAGACCAATGCTTAAACCAGGGTAGATCAGCGATTCGCTAAAGCTGCTGTTAAAGGTAGAAGGGAAGGCAAACTGTTTGGATTTAAGTCGGAATATGGTTTCGGAAGTATCGCTGGAAGCGTAGTAACCGTGACTGTAGAAGGCGGAATTTGTAAGTTCAGCGAATTGTACAACTGAAGTGTCATTAGAATTGATGAAAGCGTAATTACTTTGAGGGAAGTGGGTATGACCTTTATACCAGAACGGCATACCAAAACGGATGCTATCTTTGGTTGTTGCCTTAAGGCTGGAGTAGTCCCATATCTGTGATGCACCCGATGCAGCGTGTTTATATGAGGCATTATCTGTGGCTTCTGTATATTGTCTGCCAGTTGCGATAACATGCACATGCTCGAGGGTAATTTGAGCGTAAGAATTAATTGAAAAAAGGACGAAGAGGGAAAGTAGAATTTTTCTCATTATGGTTCAAAATTAGGGAATTTGTAGAATTAATTTAATTATTCACCCTGACAGGGTGTTTCATTTTAAAATAATTAGTTCGATTTACACTGCATTTCTACGTGCTTTAATAACTTTTCAAGGTTTTACTACAAATTTTAGATTTAATGTTTCATAGATTTTGACCTTGAAACTTTATCCCAACCAATATTATCACATTTACAATCACGCTAATGGGCGTGACAATTTATTTTATGAAGCAGCCAATTATGAGAGATTTCTGGCCTCACTTCAAAGCTTTATTTTACCATTTGCAGATATTCATGCATATTGTTTAATGCCTAATCATTTTCATTTGCTGGTTCAGATACATAGTGAAGAGGAATTAGCAAAAGCATTAATGGAGAACCTGACTTTAATGGATTTGATGGATTATGACTTTAAACAAAAAGATCGTTTGAAGTCACTCATTTTAAAACCGGAGTTAGTGGTTTCAAAAAGGTTTGCCGACCTATTCAATGGGTATGCTCAGTATTTAAATAAGCATCAGGAGCGGAAAGGCAATCTTTTCATGAGAGGCTTTAAAGCAAAATTGATTGAAGACAATGATTACTTAAAACGGCTTTTGCGATATATTCATAGGAACCCCATCAATCATCGTTTTGCGAATTCACTAGTAGAATGGCCATGGTCATCGTATCAGGATTATTTAAGTTCAATCACACTAAAATATAATGATATGCCCTTATTTGATCTTTTTGAAGATCAATTAGATTTTTATTTATGGCATTCAGAATAATTATTTTACTTTAAAACACCCTGACAGGGTGTTTTAAAGTAAAATAATT
>JBJTNS010000187.1:0-4755 GCA_046074245.1 Chitinophagaceae bacterium
TCTGGTGACCTAAGGTATCGGTCGTTTCTTTGCTCATGTTTTTGCCACAGGCAGAACCAGCGCCGTGATTCGGATAAACGATCAGGTCGTCGCTTAATGGCATGATTTTGTTTCTTAATGAATCAAAAAGAGTAGAGGCTAATTTCTCATGAGTAAGGTCAGAAATCAGTTTCTGGGCCAGGTCGGGTCTGCCAACATCGCCAATAAATAAAGTGTCACCTGTAATGATGCCATGTTCTTTACCATTCTCGTCACTTAATAAGTAACAAGTGCTTTCCATGGTATGGCCAGGAGTATGGATGACCTTAATGGTGTAATTGCCGATTTTGAAAATCTGATTGTCTTCGGCAACGGTAGCTTCGAAGCCTGGTTTGGCGGTAGGACCGTATACGATTTGTGCACCGGTTTTTTTAGCCAGGTCTACGTGACCAGAGACAAAATCTGCGTGGAAATGCGTTTCGAAGACATATTTAATTTTAGCATTGTCTTTAACAGCACGATCGATGTAAGGTTGTACTTCTCTAAGTGGATCAAAGATAGCAGCTTCGCCATTGTTTTCAATATAGTATGCTGCGTGAGCGATACATCCGGTATAAATCTGTTCTAATTTCATTGGAGTGGTTTTTATTAATTTTAATGGTACAAAATTATAATCAAAAATAAAGAATTTAAGTGATAATGGTCACAAAGCCTGAAAATTTCTAAGATGCCTGTCGTAAAGGGTTGCACAGGCTTCTGCATCAGAGAGGGCATTGTGGTGATTCAGTGGGATGTTAAAGTGTTCGCAACAAGCCTTCAGATTCGCCCTTTTAAGGCCTTTTTTGCGATAGATTTTCACTGTGCATTCCCATTTTTTATCTAGTCGAAGCGGCGATGCACTCAGGTCGTAATATGCCAGTGCTGCTTTTAATACATTCCGGTCAAAGCCTTCGTTGTGAGCTACAATTATTTCGTCTTCTAAACGTTTCAGGATTTCGCCGGCAATGTCTTCAAAACTTGGTGCATTCAGGGTGTCACTGGGGTAAATGCCGTGCAGCTGACAAAATTTTTCGATGTAGTAATTATTGGGAGGTTGAATGAGGGTATAGAATCTATCGATAACCTGATGTTCTTCCATAGTGACTATTGCAACAGCACAGGCACTGAAACTATTATAGGAAGCGGTTTCGAAATCTATGGCCACAAATCTGCTCATTCAGTTATTCTTTGCCTAAAATTGCTCTGAAAGTTTCTTTGCCTGCGGGCAGTTCTTTAAGATTGCCAATCAGTAAAATTGCTCTGTTAAGTCGTAAAGCTGGCGATTTCACCTGAGCAACATAATAGATAATATAGCGCTGCATGCCTGGTGTGAGCTGGTCAAACCGTCCTTTGCCTTCCGGGTCCTGATGCAAAAGTTCCTGCAGCTCTTCACACATTTCTATGCCGTATTCGCTTTTGTCTTTTTCGAATTGAACATGAACCTGGTCGCCTGTCTGAAGTTTTAATTGCTTCATGCGGGTTTTATTTAGCGTTACATAAGCCGCTCCATCACCCAGGGAAACCAATCCGCATTGGAACTTGATACTTTTATTCACTGTGCAAATCAGTCGGCCACATTTCAATCCGCCAAGTTCTTCCACCATCGAGTCTGGAACATAAATATAGTTAACTCCCAGCAGGTAATCGAGTTTACCGATATGCGTTTCCAGTTCCCACATAGGTGCAAATATAGGCAGACGGGCTGAACAAAAGTATTCACAAAATCGATCCTGATATAGCAGAGATGATTTAAAATGAGCATTTTTCAATTTTAAAAAAGGATAAAAATGGTCAATCATGCTAAGCAATTGGCGAATACGAATTATCTTTGCGCGCCGTGAAAACCGACACCAACGTGAAAACCATACAAATGACGGATCTTCGCTCTCAGTATCAAAAGATTAGAGGGGAAGTTGATGCAGCCATCGGCGAGGTGTTGAACGATACCGCTTTCATTAATGGTCACTCTGTGGCGCAATTTGCCTCTGAACTTTCAGAATTTATGGGTGTCAGACATGTCATTCCTTGTGGAAATGGCACTGATGCTTTGCAGATAGCCTTGATGGCGCTAGATTTACCTGCAGGGTCAGAAATTATTACTCCGGGTTTTTCTTATGCGGCAGTGGCTGAGGTATGTGGTTTACTCAGACTAAAAGCTGTTTTTGCAGATGTAGAGTCTGGTACTTTTAATATCGACGTACAAAAAATAGAAGAATTAATTAGTCCCGCGACCCGTGTAATTTTACCTGTGCATTTGTTTGGTCAGTGTGCTAATATGCCTGCAATTATGGAGATTGCGAATCGTCATAATTTATATGTTGTAGAGGACAATGCTCAATCGGTGGGAGCAATGTGTCTGATGCCCGGTCAAATGGCCATGTCAGGCACCATGGGGCATTTGTCTACGATGTCGTTTTTCCCTTCAAAAAATTTAGGCTGTTACGGTGATGGTGGGGCTGTTTGTACTAACGATGAGCAATTGGCGGCCAGAGTTAAGATGATAGCCAATCACGGTCAATCAGTGAAATATTTTCATGAAATAATAGGCATCAACTCCAGACTGGACACTATACAGGCAGCCATTTTAAGAGTAAAACTGAAGCACTTAAATGAGTTTACAGAAGATAGACGCAAAGTAGCAGCGGCGTATGATGCGTCTTTTGAAGGTGTAGATGAGATAGAAATACCGTTCAGAGCACCTTATTCTACCCATGTTTTCCATCAGTATACATTGAAACTAAAGGGAGTTGACCCTAAACAAGTTCAGCAATCATTAAAGGAAGAGGGTATTCCTTCAATGGTATATTATCCGTTGCCTTTGTACAAACAAAAGGCGTACTTTGTACCCATAGAATTGCCAGTGACAGAAACCCTTTGTAAAACTGTATTAAGTTTGCCGATGGGTACTGACATGAGCAAAGAGCAAATAGAATTTATTACATTCACCACAAAAGCTATAGTAAAACAAAAATGAAAATTGCAGTTGTAGGCACCGGTTATGTTGGTCTGGTAACAGGCACATGCTTTGCCGAAGTCGGTTTAAATGTTATTTGTATTGACATTGACCAAAGAAAAATTGAAAATTTAAAGAATGGCATTTTGCCAATTTACGAACCTGGATTAGATGAAATGGTTAAACGTAACCACGAGAAAGGCAGGTTGAATTTCTCGACTAATTTATCAGAAAGTATTCAGGGTTGTGAGGCAGTATTTATTGCTGTTGGCACGCCTCCAGACGAGGATGGTAGTGCAGACTTGAAATATGTACTGGGTGTTGCCACAGAGATTGGTTTAAACATGACCGATTATACCGTGGTGGTAACCAAGAGCACTGTGCCAGTTGGTACAGCCCGTAAGGTAAAGCAAGCTGTGAAGGATGCTCTGGCTCTGCGCAATTCAGACGTGGCATTTGATGTGGCAAGCAATCCTGAATTCCTGAAAGAAGGAGCCGCAATTGATGATTTCATGAAGCCAGACAGAATTGTGATTGGTGTTGAGTCTGAGAGAGCAGAAGATGTTATGAGTCGTTTGTATAAGCCATTTCTGCTTAACGGTCATCCATGCATCTTTATGGATATTCCAAGTGCTGAAATGACCAAGTACGCCGCCAATAGTATGCTGGCTACAAAGATTAGTTTTATGAATGATATTGCTAATTTATGTGAGTTAATGGGTGCCGATGTTAACATGGTAAGAAAAGGCATTGGAAGCGATTCAAGAATTGGTCATAAATTTATCTATCCGGGTATTGGGTACGGAGGTTCGTGTTTCCCTAAAGACGTTAAGGCTTTGGTGAAAACTGCAGACGAGAATGGTTATGCCATGCAGGTGTTAAAAGCAGTTGAAAGTGTTAACGATGCACAGAAGATGCGCATGTACCATAAATTAAAATCGTATTTCAAAGATTTATCGGGTAAGAAAATTGCCATCTGGGGTTTGTCTTTTAAGCCCAAAACAGATGATATGCGCGAAGCTCCGAGTTTGGTACTGATAGACCAGTTACTAAATGATGGGGCCAGTGTTGTTGCTTATGATCCGGTAGCGATGCATGAAGCTGAAAGAATATTAGGCAACAAAATTGACTATTCTACAGATCAGTATAAAACACTTGAAGGTGCTGATGCCCTGGTAATAGTAACAGAATGGCCTGAGTTCAGATCGCCGGATTTTGATGCCATTGCATCTGCTTTAAAACAAAAAGCAGTGTTTGACGGCAGAAATATTTATGATGCAGAGATGAAAACTTTAGGGTTCCACTACGAGTGTATCGGAAGAGAAATAGTACAATAATTATGAGCAGAAAAAGAGTGTTAATTACCGGCGCTGCCGGATTTTTAGGGTCACATTTATGCGACCGTTTTATAAAAGAGGGTTGTCATGTTATAGCGATGGACAATCTGATAACAGGTGATCTTCGCAATATCGAGCATTTATTTAAGCTCGAGCAATTTGAATTTTACCACCATGATGTTTCAAAGTTTGTACATGTTCCCGGCGAACTGCATTACATCCTTCACTTTGCATCTCCAGCTAGTCCGATTGATTATTTAAAAATACCTATTCAAACTCTGAAGGTAGGATCTTTAGGAACTCATAATTTACTGGGTTTAGCAAAAGCAAAAAATGCCAGAATTCTGGTTGCTTCTACCAGTGAGGTGTATGGTGATCCGATGG
Organism: Chitinophagaceae bacterium; assembly: GCA_046074245.1. GTDB lineage: Bacteria > Bacteroidota > Bacteroidia > NS11-12g > UBA955 > JABMMZ01. The sequence continues at coordinate 4,693 of JBJTNS010000187.1, forward strand.
TGCATCCGCAAAATGAAGATTACTGGGGCAATGTTAATCCCGTTGGTCCCCGCGGTGTATACG
>JBJTNS010000188.1:0-17062 GCA_046074245.1 Chitinophagaceae bacterium
GCGCTTTTCCCGACCTTCCAGGTTGACAACCTGGAAGGTCGGGAAAAATTCCAAACTCCTCTTACCCCCACCAATCGCCAATCTCAACATATTATCCGTTTTAATTAAATGTTTAATCTACCATTATCTCCATCCCACAAAAAAAAGGACCGCCTCGCAGCAGTCCCCTTTTTATATATCAACTTATCTATTACTTTTTCTTACTCCCCTAGTTTTAATCCTATCACATTGTCTGTACCGTCAGAATTCTTGCCCTCTATCAATACTGCTCCCTCTGCCGACTCTAAAATGGTCTTTACATTCTGAACAGTGTAAACAGTCTGCTTATCAATCTTGGTAATAACAAATCCAGGCTGCAATTTACCTTTAAATGGTCCTTCTCCTACACTCACTACTTTTACCCCATTCTTTACGCCTAACTTTTCTTTCTCTTCTTTGCTCAAAGTCTCAAATGAGGCTCCTTTTATTGAATTAAGCTCCGATTTGTCGGCTATACTAGTGGTTTCTTTTCCGTCTAGTCCTTTTAAAGTTACTGTAATGTCTTTGGCTTCGCCTTTTCTGCTGACAGAAATTTTTACTTTGTCGCCTGGACGGTATTTACCAATCTCTTCCTGAAGCGAAGACACACTGTTGACAGTTACATCGTTCACTTTTAGAATAACATCACCTTTTTTAATACCTGCTTTTTCAGCTGAACCATTCTCTGTTACCTGCTGCACCAGTACACCATCTAAACCTTTCAAACTTTCTTTATCCGCTACTTCCTGTGTTATTTCCTGAATCGCTACGCCTAAAACTGCTCTCTGAACTTTTCCAAACTTCAGCAAATCATCCATTACTTTCTTTACCAGATTCACCGGAACCGCAAAACCATAGCCAGTATATGACCCTGTCTGAGATGCAATGGCGGTGTTGATGCCGATTAACTGTCCGCTGGTACTTACCAATGCTCCCCCACTGTTTCCAGGGTTGATGGCAGCATCAGTCTGGATGAAGTTTTCAATCGCATACTGATTGTCTTCTCTTCGCAATAAGTCGATGCTTCTGCCTTTAGCACTCACAATCCCTGCTGTTACTGTACTGGTAAGGTTCATCGGATTGCCCACTGCAACAACCCACTGACCAACTTTTACGTCATCGCTGTTGCCAAAAGACATAAAGTGCAGCGACTTTTCATCAATTTTAATCAGTGCTAAATCCGTTGTTTTATCAGTACCAATTAGTTCAGCGGTGTATGTGCGTTTATCATTGAGGGTTACTTCCATCTTAGTGGCATTTTCAACTACGTGGTTATTTGTAACGATGTATCCGTCTTGTGTGATGATGACTCCTGAACCTGTCGCCATACCCGGACCACGGGGAGCATCGAAATCAAATCCATGGTCGCGGAAGAAATCAAACGGATCTACCTGACCGCCGCCATTGCCCTTTGGCACACTCTGTTTTGCCGCTTCGTAGTACGATTTAATATGCACTACGGCAGGCGTACTTACTTCGGAAACTTTAACAAAATCAAATCCAACATTGCCCGCAGATTCGATATTACTGGCAAAAATGGCGTGTTTTTTCTGCATAGCCTCAAAACTTGCAGGCTGCGAAATGCGTTCAACAACGCTGTTGATGCCCAAAGCTACTAGTCCGCCAGCCAGGGCAATAGCAAAAATTCCTAATACTTTTTTCATATTCAATTTGATTTTTCCTTGTTTTTCTTTTTCAAAAGATGTTCCAATCTTTTTTAACTATTTTTGTAACGCAATTTCGACACTTTTAATATCATTGCATTTACCTTTATCGATTAACTTGTATTAAACTTCCACCAAGGTGCTGAAAATAAAAAAACTGAATGATGAGCAACTGGTACTCGCCATTAAAGACGGCGACAGGCAGGCCTTGCTTCAGTTATACAAGGACAATCAGATGGCGGTTAGAAACTACATATTAAAAAACAATGGCTCTGCGGCAGATGCCGAAGACATCCTCCAGGATGCTACTATTGCTGTTTGGGAAAAAATCCAGTCTGATTCTCTCCATTTATCCGCTAAACTCAGCACTTTTGTGTTCGCAATTTCCAAAAATCTCTGGCTTAAACGCCTGAATAAAATGGGGAGACAAACTTCGATGAATGACATACAGACTGAAAATCTGACAGAGTCGACTGACAATTTGAATCCCCAGGATGTCAAAATAATTGCTAAGCTTATGGAGCAACTAGGCGATAAATGCCGTCAGATTCTCTCGATGTTCTATTTTGACAACAGGGATATGACCGAGATTGCCGCTGCCCTTGAATACAACAGTGCCGATACCGCAAAAGCAAAAAAACACCAGTGTTTTAAACAATTGCAACACCTTTTCTTAAGTCAGTATAATAAGCAAGATTTTTTAGGCCATTGAACTACAACGATTCACATACCGACCTGTTTAATGCTTATCTGAAAAGAACGCTTTCTGAAGCTGATCTGATGGCTTTCGAAAAACGTCTGAAGGATGATCAGGAATTTGCGGATGCCTTTAATTTCCATCAGTTAATGGTGGAAGGCGTGAAAGTTCATGCCCGCGCAGAACTCAAACAATTCCTCTCACAAAACGCTCCCCCTGCGAAAGGAAAAACCTTCCGTCTTAGCAATATGCAATGGGCTGCTGCCGCTGTCATCGTTGTAATTATTGGTATTTATGCAGTGACGCAATTCTATATCCAGCCTAAAAAGGAAATTGATTTAGCGATTAAGCCTCAGGAGTATCAAATTCCTGAACCTGATACCACCAACAACTCTACTTATATCCCGGAAGAAATCAGGGCAATGGATTCGGTAGCGCCGAAAGTAACCATGAGCGAGAATGCCATTGTATCGGCAGAACAAGTTCTTGAAGCAGATGATGCTGGCAGTCCACCTACTGCCGAAGATGTATTAGACAAAAACGTTGCTATGTCCGAAGACAGAGAAAACATTGGCTACGATTACAATATTTTGCCAGAGAAAAAACTGAAGGACACAAGTTACTATTTATACAATCTACCTGAATTAATTGCCAGAGAAAGCTCGAGTAATAACGACACTTACAGAAGCAAAAAGTTAAGTACTGCTAAATTACCATCTAACGCCAACACTGCGCCTGCTACAGTTGAAAGGAAAGACAGCACTGCTTTTAAAAAGAAAAAAACTGCGACTACCGGAACTAAGTTACAGGTCGAATTCTGGCAATCGCCTCTCAATTTTAAAGGCTATAAGTACTGGAACAACACCGTACAACTTTATGGTGCAGATCAGAAAACAGCCCGCTTGTATCAGTATAATTACCAGATTTATCTGCGTGATAATGGCAAAGTGTACCTTTTAACACCTAGTGCTGATGCTACAGCTTATAAACCAGTTGTAGACGAATCTATTATACAATTAATATTATCTCAGAAATAAGTGAAACTGCATTTTAAAAAATACCAGGGAACAGGCAACGATTTTATCATTATTGACAATCGTGAACATTTATATGATCTCTTAGATGTGGCCTATCTCTGTCATCCTAAATTTGGCATTGGCGGCGACGGTCTCATGCTATTGCAAAACAAAGTTGGCTATGACTTTGAAATGGTATACTACAACAGCGATGGCAATATCAGCACGATGTGTGGTAATGGCGGTCGTTGTATCGTCGACTTTGCTAAAAGATTAGAAGTTTTTGAAGGACATAAAACACTCTTCAAAGCCGTTGACGGTCCGCATGAGGCTATCTGGGACGATGACTTTGTGGAATTAAAAATGCAGGATGTCTCTCAGATTTCCAGAAGAGGGAAAGACTATGTTTTGAATACTGGCTCTCCTCACTATGTAGTTTTTGCCTCGGCCATCGACACAATGGAAATTGTAGATGAAGCAACATTAATTCGCTATAACCATGAGTTTAGCGATGAAGGTATAAATGTCAATTTTGTGGAAGTTCTTAATGGTGAAGATCAACCACAAATTCTGGTGCGTACATACGAGAGAGGTGTTGAAGACGAGACTTTAAGTTGTGGCACTGGTGTTACTGCCTCAGCCATTGCTTTAAGCGAACAATTAGCCTTTGCTGACGGCGACTATACCATAGGCATTCAAACACCTGGAGGCAATCTGGTAGTAAAGTTTCATAAAGAAGCGGGAACATATACCAATGTTTGGCTTTGCGGACCCGCAACAGAAGTTTTCACCGGTGAAATTGAATTATAAAAAAAGGCCTGTTATTGCTAACAGACCCTTTCACACATAATCAAATATTTGTTATTCGCCCGATCTGTCTTCAGCAATCTGAATCTGACCAGTCAGTAATTTTTCTTTTAATTTAGCTTCAATTTCAGCCATAATCTCGTGGTTGTCTTCCAGTAATTCTTTAACAGCATCTCTACCCTGACCGAGTTTAGTACCATTATAAGAGAACCATGAACCAGATTTCTGAACAATTCCGTTATCAACAGATAAATCCAGAACCTCGCCCACTCTGCTGATACCTCTTCCGTACATGATATCAAATTCAACTACTCTGAAAGGAGGTGCTACTTTATTCTTGGCAACTTTCACTTTGGTTCTGTTACCAACGATTTCATCACCATCTTTAATCTGACCAATTCTACGGATATCTAAACGCACTGAAGCGTAGAACTTAAGAGCGTTACCACCGGTAGTAGTTTCAGGATTTCCGAACATCACACCGATTTTTTCTCTTAACTGGTTAATGAAAATACAGATACAACCGGTTTTGTTGATCGTACCAGTTAATTTTCTGAGGGCCTGAGACATCAAACGAGCCTGTAAACCCATCTTGCTATCACCCATATCGCCTTCAATCTCTGCTCTTGGAACTAATGCCGCCACCGAGTCGATAACGATAACATCGATTGCACCGGAACGAATTAAGTTGTCGGCAATCTCTAAAGCCTGCTCCCCGTCATCCGGCTGAGAAATCAGTAAATCGGAAGTGTTAACCCCTAATTTCTGAGCGTAAAACTGATCGAAGGCATGCTCTGCATCGATAAAGGCACAGATTCCACCTTTCTTCTGAGCTTCAGCAATACAGCTGATCGCCAGAGTTGTTTTACCACTACTTTCCGGACCATAGATTTCGATGACCCTTCCTTTCGGAAAACCACCGACACCCAGTGCCATATCCAGACTAAATGAGCCGGTAGAAACTACGTCTACTGCAACTACATTCTTATCGTCCATTTTCATTACAACACCTTTTCCATAACTCTTCTCGAGTTTGTCGATGGTGAGCTTTAACGCTTTTAATTTTTCTGCACTTGATTCTGCCATAAATTATTGTTACGAAGTAAGTTATTTACATGTTTCTATTATTCACAATTCAGATTAGATATTAACAGAAAACTAACTGCTATTATTTTTAGCATTATATTGCTAAAAGGTTTATCATTACTTGCATGCAATAAATATATCTCCTTAGACTACCAACAATCACAGAATGCTATTATTTTTAGCATTATCAATCCAAAAAAACATCTACATCCTTGATATTCTTCATTCTGCAAGCTTCAAAAATGGCATTTAAAATTGTTGCTTATTTTTGTTCAAATTTCAGGACGGAACGTCGCAAAAATTCTCAAGTTCCGTTTTTTTGAATAAAATTACACCTTCTAAATTCCCCCATGTTTATCCCATATCCTACCTCTAATCCAATACAAATTTGCAGGATTAAAATTCAATTATCCGTATTTTAAATACTTATAGTCGTTTAAATATTTTGACGGAGACTATTACTTCACCGATATAATTGTATCCCCTACTCTAAGGGCATTAACAACCTCCATTCCTTTAACAACTTCTGCAAAGATGGTATACTTTCCGTCTAGATTGGTGGTGTAATTATGTGTAATAAAGAACTGAACACCCTCTGAGTCTTTGCCAGCAGATGCCAGCCCAACGCTGCCCGGGTGATACCTTAGCTCGCTGCTGAACTCACTGCGCTGCATCCAGTTTAAAGATCCCCAGCCATCGCCTCGCGGACAACCGCCCTGTATCACAAAATCGGGCACATATCTATGAAAACTCTTGTTATTATAATACCCACTGTCTACCAGTTTTAAGAAATTAGCAACCGAAGCCGGCGACTCGCTCACTTTCAACTTCAGGACAATAAGTCCTTTATTGGTAGTGATTGTTACTTGTCTGTCTTCAGGAATCTGAACTACATATGGCCAGTCGATGGGATTCTGATACCCCGATTCAAAGAAATTAGGATAGTTGAAACTTTGTTTCTGTAATTGCATTTTGGTCTTGTATACATCCAGCCATGCTTCGTAGTCGCGGGGAATAAGCAATGTTTGCATTGCATTGTTCAATATTTCCAGTCCCGCTTCCGGATTGGATTTCCAGACACTGTCTTTTCTGATGCGCTCGCAAACCAGCGACACATACGCTACGTTACCACTCATCAATAACTTGTTATAAATGGTGTCATGTACTGTTTTAGCCTGACTTAAATATTGTTCCATCGCATAGGTCTGCACCGGCACCATTGTGGTTGCTGTAGCCACTTTATACCAGTCGGCCGCCATCATCTCTTTTCGTTGTAAAATAGCCAGTCGCTTGTAGGCATCATTGCCAGCTTTCTTAAATGAATCGCTTAATGCCTTATAAGTAATAGGTTTCTTCTTTATCTCAATTGCAGATTTTGAAGGGTTCAGTACTTTCTGACACAATACTTTTACTTCCGGATTCTTAGTAGCTGTCATTAAGCCTGTCAAAAACACTTTAGCCTCCATACTCATGCGCTTGCGTCTGGCGCTATGGTAGCCACATCTCGCAATACCGATATGCATAGCAGTATCACAGTTTTTCAGGTCGATTACCGAGAGGAACTGGGCAGTTCTGTAATCGGCACATTTTCCGAGAGCTTCCAGGATATTGTTTTTTACTTCGGTGACTTTCTCATTCTTAAAACAAGACATGAGTGCTTCGCAATTAGTAGAATCGTATAACTGACCAATGCTGAACGCAGCGGCTTTTCTGATAATAGGACTGGCATCGCTCTTTAGCGCATTAAACAAATTGATGCTATAGGCTTTATCCTGAATAGAGGCAAAGGCCATCAAAGCATGGTAGCGATGGCGTTCAACCGGATACTTCAGATAAGGCACTATGGCAGCCGCATTGCGATTGTACTGATGGTTATAAATATTGATCAGAACGGTATCAGTACTGAAACGGTTCTGGGCTTCTGACTGAAGCGAAACTAAAGCTAAAATCAAAAATACGTATTTCATGTTTTATGGGTTTTGGCGAATCACTTCGTACATCATGATACCAGCAGCTACCGATACATTAAGAGAATCGAGTTCTGATTTCATTGGAATCTTTACCAGTTTATCCGCCAGTTTTAACAGAGCAGGCGAAATTCCATCTTCTTCACTTCCAACAATCACAACACAAGGTTTGGTATAGGTATCAAAAAACAATTCTTTATTGGCTTTTTCGGTACCACAGATAATTTGCAATCCATCATCTTTTAAATGTTTGATGGTTTGAAACAGGTTCTGAGAGCGACAAACAGGTAAATGCAACAAAGCCCCGGCAGACGTTTTGATGGCCTCGTCGGTTACAGTGGCAGAACCTTTTTCAGGAATAATGATGGCATCTAAACCAGCCGCCATGGCAGTACGCGCAATGGCCCCAAAATTTCGGACATCTGTAATTCTATCCAATGCAATCAGAAAAGGAGCTTTATCCTGTTCTAATAAATTCTTTACCAGTTCTTCGGCGTTGTGGTACTCGATAGACGAAATTTTAGCCACCACACCCTGGTGATTTTTAAACTTCGATAATGAATCGAGCTTTTCTTTTGGAACCTCTGTAAAATTAACTTTATGACGGTTCAGAATTTGTTTGATATGACGAATGCTCTCGCCCATACCTTTCTGTACATATACTTTTACGAATGTTGCTCGTGCATCTAATGCTTCTTCTAAAGGACGAATTCCGAAAATCAGTCCTGTATCTTTGTTCTCTTTTTCCATGGTATTGATAAAAATAAAGACGCAATAAATGCGTCTTTATATAGGGTGTTTAATATTTTAATGTAATTGACATGTTACTCAAGAGTGAGGTAACTTTCAACTGCAGATTTCAATTCTTTGTTAGATCTTGCCCATTTATCAGCAAGGTCTTTCAGCTTCCATTCGTTAGCAACATACTGAGCACGTTCCATGAAGTCGTATGCATCTTTGCACATTTCCATCATGTATCTGTACTTCTTCTTGCCTTTGAATTGCAGGTAGTAAGTAACATCTTTATTACAATACTCGTACAGACTTCTCAGCTCTTCTTCTCCAGCTTTAGTATCACCTGCCTGATGTAATAAATCGGCCATGTAATATCGGATATCAGCTTTGGTAGGTAAAGCTCTGTCAGGTAATTCAGTTTTACATTTATTGATGAGTTCAATTACTTTCTTGTTGTAGCCATCCGCTAATGCTTTGTTTCCTGGCTGAGTCAGCATAGAATCTGTCATCTTCAACTGATTCACTTTATTGATATACTCGTAACTTGTGTAGATAAACATTTTCTGCATTGCGTAAGGAAGAATTGAAGATTTATCATCCATAGAGAAATCTTTCTTTTCTTTAATACCAGAATAGCGGAATTTATTCATCAGCATATCATACATATTATCGAGGTTGATTCTTGACACATCGCCTCTCTGAACATCAGATTTAATTGGCACCAACTGATAGATCAGACCTTTTCTTTCGAAATATGCCTGCATTCCCAGGTAACCATCATCTCCAGAAGTAGTAGAGAAACAGATAGGACGTTTCCAGCCTGTTGCTGCATTTGTTGCTATCAGATCCATCAGAACAAGATCCCCTTTATTGAGTCTTCTTCCAGGGAAATCGATGATGATATCTTTAACAATTAGAGCAGTGTCTTTAATATCTACAACACCAGATTTAAGTGCAGCTTCTTTGTCTACCGGCACTCTGAATTTGCGGTGGCCATAGGTAGACTGTTTGCTGTTAACCAGATCATGAATAAAGCTGCTTAACAATTTAGGAGCATAATCTTTAGCATCCTGGAATTCAAACATATCATTTATACCAGCAGCTAATTGATTTTTGGTTAATGTTAAAGGTAAAGCTTCACTGTCGTATACTTTATTCAGCAATACTTGTGAGTACCAGTCGGTCGGCAATAAACTCTGGTTGATGATACGGATATCTTTTCTGATGCCTTCAACGTTCTGAGCATACCATAATGGATATGTATCGTTATCTCCGTTTGTGAAAAGTATAGCGTTTGGAGGACAAGAGTTCAGGTAGTTTTTAGCAAAGTCGATTCCTAAATAACGATCGCTTCTGTCGTGATCGTCCCAACCCTGAGTACCCATAAGTACAGGTGCAGAGAGTGCGATAATTGCCGCCAGCATTGCTGCCATTGCTCCAGACATTTTACCTTTTAATTTATCCCAGATGAACAGCACACCCAATCCAATCCAGATACAGAAAGTCTGGAACGAACCTACCATCGCGTAATCTCTTTCACGTGGTTCGAATGGTGGCTGATTCAGGAATATAATAATTAAAACACCTGTAAACAGGAATAATACTGAAGTTACGATAGCATCTGTTTTTCCTTTTTTGAAGTGGAAAACCAAACCAAGAATACCCAATATCAGAGGAATAAAGTAATATTTATTTCGTGCTTTGTTATTGGCCATGTAGTCTGGTAACTTAGTTTGTGGTCCAAGTCTCAGGTCGTCTAACATATTAATACCAGAGATCCAGTTGCCTTCAACGGTACGGTTGAAATCGTGACCTTGCTGGTCGTTCTGTCTGCCAGCAAAGTTCCACATGAAGTATCTGAAATACATATGACCCAACTGATAGCTTACCAGGAATGAAATGTTGTTAGCCATTGAAGGTTTAGCACGTTTCAAATCCTTGATTTCGTTATTGATTCTTTCTCTTTCTTTTGGATCCTGAGTCTGACCGAATTGTTGTTGTTTCAATTCGATTTGAGAAGATACATCGGCCATGCCACCCCAGCTGCGGTAGCCATTCGGACTGCTTTCTTTATCCTGATCACCCATACGAGGGAACAAGGTGCTGTATTCCTTTTCGTATTTGTATTCGTTTCTGTTACCGATCTGAGTATACTGATTAGAATCTTTTCTGTAAATAGCTTTACCTTCTTTTACATCATAGAAGCCATCATTGTCGTCATCAGCAGGTTCGGCGTTGAAATACGGTCCGTATAACAGAGGACGATCACCATACTGTTCACGATTGATATAACTTAAAAGATTAAATGGTTCTTCCGGATTGTTCATATCGATGGCCGGATTGTCCATAGAACGAACCACTACCATAGCATAACTTGAGTATCCTAAGAGTACATAAGCGAAGCAGATGAACGCCAGATTGACAACTCTGTTCTTTTTTACATAACCAAAATGGTAAATACCATAAGCTGTACCAGCTACCAATAGAAGAATGGCGAACATAGATCCAGAGTTAAATGGCAAACCCAGAGAGTTCACGAAGAACAAATCCATTTTAGCCATCAGGTTTGGAATACCTGGAATGACACCATTCTGAATGAAGAACAGCACAGCTAAACCGATCAGACCAGTATAGATCAGACCTTTGCGGGTCATTGTATAATGTTTGAAATAGTAGATGTAGGCAACGGTAGGAATTACCAGCAAACTGAGTAAGTGGGTACCAACTGCCAGACCAACCAGGTAGGCGATTAAGATCAGCCATTTATCGGCATACTGACTTTCGCTTTCTTCCCAGCGCAGAGTAGCCCAGAAAGTGAGAGCGGTAAAGAAAGATGACATAGCGTATACCTCAGCTTCAACGGCACTGAACCAGAAAGAATCGCTGAAGGTAAGTGCCAGAGCAGCAACAATACCAGAACCGAAGATAGCGATGCGGTTAGAAGCAGAGCCATCGTCTTTCACCATTTTCTTTGCAAAGTGGGTAGTGATCCAGAAAGTGAAGAGTACAGTGAGGGCAGAAGTAACTGCACTCAGCATATTAACTGCTACAGCCACACCAGTAGGTTCGCCGGCGAACATAGAGAAAAGGCGACCGAAGAGCAGGAACATAGGTGCTCCTGGTGGGTGTACTACTTGAAGTTTGTAGGAAGCAGAGATAAATTCACCGCAATCCCAGAGGCTCACAGATGGTTCGAGGGTCATGGTATAGACCACGAGCGCCACCAGGAAAGTCAACCAACCTAAGAGGTTGTTAATCATCTTATAATTCATAATTTGTCAAAAATCGAAGCGAAAATAGGTAAAAAGCCGCTTCTTTTAAAACTAAAAACGAAAATGCTCAAGAAGTTTGTAGGGAGAAAGGCGTGAGTTGGTCGAAAAGAGACTTTGTAGAATTATTTTTACATCCCACCCTGACAGGGTGTTTCAAAATAAAATAATTACCCCCCCCTCATCTTAAAACCCTAACCGCTACTTAAAGTACAATGAAATCTTTAGTCACAAGCCTCTGCTTTTATACATTTCTATTTTTGATTTGTATAAATCTTAAATAATCCTTACCTTTGCACCTCATTTTAAGAAAATGGCGGGGTAGCTCAGGTGGTTAGAGCGTAGGATTCATAACCCTAAGGCCGGGAGTTCAACTCTCCCCTCCGCTACGAAAAAGAGAGTGAGAATGAAAGCGAAAGCGACATTATTACTCTCTTTTTTTCTTCACACTTATTTTCACTCTCGCTCAAAAATTAATTCCATTAGTTGCTAAGCCTTTTCAATCATTAAGTTTGAAATCTCATTGTAACTTCACTTTGTTTCTCATTCTCATACCCCAAATATATACATACATGGTTGTCCCGTAGCGCTTTGCCCTGCTGCGTAATCAGAATGCAAAGGAGATTTCTGCTGCAGGGTGGACATAGCAATGGAGTAATCTGCTACTGTAACTATCAATCATTGATAATCGAATAATTAATTCTATTCCCCAATTTGAAAACTTCTTCAATGTTGATTCTCTAAATCCGTTTTCTTAAAAAAAAATCAATAATTACATTTTCGATTTCTAACTTCGCAAAATGAAACATTTGCTAATAATCGTACTTTTTGCTTTCGTACCGGCTGCTTTTGCTCAGGCGCCTACAGAGAAAGAACTTGAAAAACACAAAGAAAAAGTTCAAAAAAGTAAAGATAAATCCAAAAACCTGGTAAGTCTGGATACACTTTTTGCCTCAGGTAAACCCTATTGTATTATGAAAGGTTTAAAAAAATTTATGGGCAGCTATGGTGCCTACAGTATACGCCCAATTGCCAATCCCGATAACGAAGAAATATATTTAGAATCTGAAACCGTTGGAACAGGCTCTACTGCTGTCTACTATTGGAACATGGTATTTGTTAATCAAGCTCAGAAAATCAGATTCCAAAAAGGCACATTAGACCTCGAAAACACAATTGTTGAATACGATCTCTTTAATGAAAGTGGATTGAATATCGCTGGCATGAATAAACTTGTTTTATTAAAAGGTGGCAATCAATCTACTCAAACTAATTCAAATCAAAAGAAGGAATTAATTAATAGAAACCGAAACGGACTGATTCAAATATTTGGCGAATCTATTAAACAATCTGGTGTCCTGATTGGAAACATAAAAAAAGAAAACAAAGCAGAAAATGGTGCTATTATTACTTACTATACCATTTCATTACCCAATGGCGAACTAATCGCAACAGCAAAAAACACTGGCATCGCAGATTATAACTGGCAAATTGTTATGGCCAAAGACAATTCACAACACTCAGTAAATTCGACCATTGGAAATTGTGAATCTGATATCGCAAAATATCTGGTAGATCAACTCTACCTCTAAACTACCACCTCACTATTGTCTGCGTAACCACACCTGCCTCGGTTTGCAGGCGTATCGTGTAAATACCGGACCTTAAAGCCGGCTCTATTGTTAACTCAGACTGCCTGGAAAGATTTTGTACAAATACTTCACGACCTTCGCTGTCGAATATTGTTACATGTATTTCAAAATACTGTCTTCCCAATTCTATGAATAACTTCCCTTCGCCCGGATTAGGGTAAATCTTCATATTTTGTAACAAGTTCTCTCCTATTGACAGCGAACTTACCCTTACACAGTCAGAGGTGTCTGTACACGAGTTTTCTGTTACAGCAACACTATATCTGCCATTCTTGCGGGCGGTATAAGTTCTTGAAGTGGCGCCTGGAATTTTCTTATATCCTGAATCACAATACAACCACTGATAAATTGCTGTACTAGCCGATGCTGTTAATACAGAATCCTGAATACTTATACCTCTATCAACCGTATTAATTGTAAGATTAATGGTGATTAAACTATCGCAATTTCTGGCATTGGTGAGTCGCGCTTTATAAACACCCGATTGCTTATACACCTTCCCGTCAGGCGCCGTGTAAGTTCTGCAGGCGGTTGTAGTGATAGTGCTCTGAGTATTCAGAACTTCCAGCTGAATCTGAATAACACTATCGCATCCAGCAGCGTTTTTAATAGTCGCCGTTAATGAACCTGACGACTGATAAACTTTACCATCTGGTGCAATAAAACTATCACATACCTGAGCTTTAAAAAAAGTATCTGTTCTCAGAACTGACAAATGAATAGTTATAGTACTATCACAACCCAGATAGTTTCTAATGACAGCAGTTTTAGTACCATTTGTTTTATATACCTGATTGTCTGGCGCAATAAAACTATCGCATACTGAAACATGAATGGTTGAAAAAGACTTTTTCAGTATCGTAACATCTAAACTAAGAATGCTATCGCATCCTGTATACGCTTGCAGGGTATCACTGTAGGTGCCAGAATTAAACCAAAGATAACGTCCGCTGGGAGATTTAAAACTATCACAAACCGACACCTTAAGAGTGTCATACTGAGGCAAACAAAAGGGCAACAAACTACCATAAGGCAAACTACCGTTATCTCCAATAAAGTCAACTTTACTGACTAATGTGTCCTTACTTAAATCGAGCTCAAATATTACACCAGAGTTGGCAGTTCCGCCGTATTGTGTTTTACCGTAAAGCTTATTATTTCCTGCTTTCGCCAGCTGACCAGTTGGATTTTTTCCGCTTGTTCCGCTAAAATCTTCCACTTTCTCAAATACAGATCCATTCGGATGAAAACGAAATACAACACCTGCGTTGCTATCACCGCCATACTGTGTCATCCCATAAAGATTGCTGTCATTCATTTCCAGTAGTGTCCCGAGCGGATAAGTGCCGGTTGAAGTTCCTGTGAAAGACATTAACATTGAATAGGTATTTCCTGAAACAGAATAGTCAAACAAAACACCAGCATCTGATGAGCCTCCATTATAAGTCAGGCCATATAATTTACCATTGCTATGCTGCAAAAGAGTACCGAACGGACTGCCTCCATCGGCACCATTAAAATCGTGTAATTTCTGAAATTGCTTAGAGGCAATATCAAATTCGAATATCACACCATAATCGTCTGTGCCTCCGTATGGTGTCATGCCATAAAGTTTGCCATTACTTGCCTGCAATAAGTCGCCATAAGGATTTCGTCCGGAATTGCTTCCATCAAAATCAAACAATTTAATACAGGTATCCTGCACCGGATCGTACTCAATGATACTTCCATAGCCATAATCGCCTCCCTGATATAACATACCATATAGCTTGCCATTACTCGCTTGTATTAAACTTCCGTAGGTATTACTTCCATGCTGGGCCGACTTAAAGTCGACTTGTTTTTTGTATGTATGCTGAACGGGATCAAAAGAAAAAATCACGCCTGAATTATCGGCACCTCCCTGATAGGTCATGCCATACATTGTAAGATTACTTGCCATAATCAGGTTTCCGTATGGGTTGCTGCCATTAATAGCGCTCCCGAAATCGAGCTTCTTAATATAGTTTGCTCCAGAGATTGAATACTCAAACAATACACCTGAATTATTGATTCCTCCTGAGTAGGTCAGGCCATATAATTGCTGATTACTTGCCTGCATTAAACTACCAAAAGGCACTCTGCCGTTTTGTGTGGCAGACCATTCAAACAACTTAGAAAAACTATTGCTGCTTGTAATATATTCAAATATCAGTCCCGCGCCTGCAGAACCCCCAAAAGGTAATTGACCATATAATTTTCCATTGGAAGCCAGCATCAAATCACCGATTGGATTTCTGCCATTGCCACTGCCATTGAAATCTATTTTTTTGATGATAGTATCGCCTGCAATGTCATATTGAAAAAGCGTTCCAAGATTGTTACTTCCTCCAAGGTAGGCCATAGCATAAAGATGCCCGTCTGCCGCCTGCACTGGAGTGCTGTAGGGATTACTTCCGGTAGCAGTTCCGGTAAAATCCTGCAGTTTTGAGAATGAATTATTGTTGACATTGAAATTAAACAAAATACCCAGATTATTGCTACCACCCTGATAGGTCAGACCATACAAAAGGCCATTCGACGCTTGCATTAAACTACCGAAAGGATTTCTACCGGTATTAGTGCCGTCAAAATCATGGCGTTTATAAAATGAATCATTGGCTGGATTGTATTCAAATATTACTCCATCATTAGTGGCCCCACCCTGATAGGTCATGCCATATAGTTTACCATTACTGGCCTGAAACAAATTACCGAATGGATTTCTGCCATTAGCTCCATCAAAATGGTGTTTAACGATAATGGAATCTGAACCAGGTGTGTATTCAAAAATAATTCCGTGATTATAAGAACCGCCCTGACTGGTCATGCCATACAATTTACCATTGCTGGCGAGGATCATACTACCTCTTGGATTGCTACCATTGCTGACTTTAAATTCAACCTTCCTGATGTATTTGCCGGTATTGATATCGTATTCAAAGACAACACCAGATTGTTTAGAGCCGCCCTGACTGGTAAGTCCGTATAATTTACCATTGAGAGCCTGGCACAATTGTGTATAATAAGGATAGACACCAGAGTTACCTTCGAAAGCATGAACCACAGTTTGGTTATTCCCGCTAGGGGAAGTCTGATAGATTACACCAAACTCGTCGCCACCAACGGATGTCATACCCACCATCGCGGTTTGAGCATTGGCAAGAATGGCATTACTGCATACGAACAGGATCAGGAAAATGGACTTTAACAATTTGTTTAATTTCAGCATGTTTTAATTATAGTTTTCAGCAACATTTTTTACAATTGGAAAGATGCTACCCGATACAAATATATAAAATGAAGCAAGATAAAAAATTGAAGTCTTTAAATTCCGCTTAAAAATAGTGGGTTATTGATAAAATTGATAGGTGTTTGATTGAGGTATATTTTTAATTTTGACAGGAACTGCTCACGTTCTATAAAAATAATATCGAGATGTATAATGCTTTCTCCTTTTGCTTACACATGGTCGCCACCTGCGGGGCTCCCATTTCACGTTTATCGTTAACCCAGGCCTCAAATTTTCTTCGAAAATTTTACGACCTGGGCTACCAAGCCTTCGGCACGCCCCTACAGGGCTAAAAGTCTTCGTGAAATCATGTAGCGTGCGACCTAAGGGAGATCTGCTAGATGACTCTCAATTACCGTGGGCCGCGGGCCCGACGGTTACTAGAACAAGTCCTTCTCTTTTCAGAGTTTATACAACGTCGCTGACGCATGAAGTTTTTCTGAATGTAGAATGTTTACTCTTACTTTTTATTGTTTGCGTTTAAATTGACGAGAATACTATGTGTTAATTCAATCTTAAAATATATAGATTACCAGGCGAAGCGTGGCACACGATATTGCGTTTGAACGACTCACTTTATGTGTGCTATGTCTGCTAATTACAGCGACGGAGCAACGCCAATGCTATGTGTCAAAAAAAAATCTGCGATGTTCTTGCGTCATTATAAACAATAGGTTTTAATATATAGACCGGCCTCAGCGGTGCCGGGAAAAGGTTTGCAATCATTTTCATTCTGATTCTTTCAGGCGCAAGTCAAAAGCATGTCTTTATGTGTGCTATGTCTGCTAATTACAGCGACGGAGCAACGCCAATGCTATGTGTCAAAAAAAAATCTGCGATG
>JBJTNS010000189.1:0-3688 GCA_046074245.1 Chitinophagaceae bacterium
TGTACTGGTAATCGACAAATGGACCAATGCTTCATTATTTGAGAACAGCAGCACACCTATCAGTTTAAGTGCAGGTGTATTGTATGCAGTAAGAATGGAAATCAGCGGAGGCACTGCAACTTTATCATGGCAGAGTGCATCTCAGAGCAAGCAGATAATTCCTGCTACTGCTTTATTCCCTGGTGCTATTACCAGTTATGCCAACGGGTATAATCTGATGGAAGGTTTAGAGTTACAGAGCACATTAGAAAACGATAAATATGGATGGAGCAGAAATTCGGCTACGGATGCATACATATCAGGCAACAATTACTGGAGAGCCAGGGTAAACAACAAATCACATTTAATTGACGACCCATCACTTTCTATCAGCTTTAGAAAATACAACACATCGTATTCTATCACAAGGGACTTAGGAACAACCACCAATTGTACTAAGCAATGGTCTGTAAGCGGCGCTTTATTATTTGAGAACAATTACCCTAACTCAGATCCATCCAACGAAGGTTTCTTTGAAATACTGGATGATCAGGGAAAAATAATAAGCAGACTATCAGTAGAGGGACAGTATATCAATAGCAACACCCGTGTCAATCAGTTAAAGTTAAACGGCACTGCTATTGTTAACACCGAAGAAAAATATGTGTTTGCTAATTTCAACAATGCTACAAATTTCAGCATTAGTGCATCAGGCAAAACACTCACATTCAGTTATGCCAATTACACCCCAATAACTGTTAGATTATATGACACCACAGCCAACTGGTTTAAACCAAAGTCACTAAAATTCCATTTTCACGGAGGTGATTACGACAAAGCCATTGATATAAGACAGCTGCGATTTACACCAGTAATCAATACCACACCAGTAATAAGCAACAGCGGACAAAACAGTTTTTGTTCAGGCTCTAGTGTCACATTAACTGCACCACTAGGCAATTCATATTCGTGGAATACCAGTGCGACAACAAGAAGCATTTCTGTGAATAGTTCGGGTACTTATAGTGTAACTGTCAACTATGGCAACTCTTGTATTTTAAGTTCTGCAATTACCACTATTAATGTTAAACCAGCTCCAACACCAAGTATTTCGCTGTTCAACAACGGACTATTATCAAGCTATACCAGCGGCAATCAATGGTACATGAATGGAATTATTATAACAGGGGCAACATCTCAATTATTAAGAGTTACCAGAAGTGGCAGTTATTCAGTAGTCGTTACAGACACTAATGGTTGTCAGGGAACTGCTAACTTCTCAGTGCCATTACCATTCAAAGATGTCAAAATAGAAACTGAATGTATTAACGACAAACAAGTGAAATTCACCTGGTATACCATGGATTCTGAAGACGAGTTTAAATACGGCATTGAATACACACTTAACAATGGAACCAACTGGATCAAGTTGGGTGAAGTAAATGCCGACAAAACCAGCACTGGACAAACCCTTAAAACATACACTTTAGTATCAGAGCGATCTAACGATTATAAAACCATTTACAGATGGTATTCTTTGAATCAAACCGGCAAAAGAGTTCAAACTTTCCCCGTAAGCAGTCCAACCTGCGAAAACAGTAGCTTTAAAGTATACCCAAATCCTTTCAGTAACAGTCTAAATATTAATTTTGATTTAGGTTCTCACTCAGAGAAATCTGTGAGTGTAGATATACTGGATCTGAATGGTAAAATTGTTTATCATCAGATACTCGACCTGAGCAGCAGCAACAGTCAGACTGGATTAATTAGCATCAGCGAATTTGAACAAATCAGTAATGGCATATATCAACTTCGAATTGCTGGCAGTGATATGGTATTAATGAATGAAAAAATAGTAAAAACCAATTAGAAAAAAATAGGGACTAAGGATGGTGTTTTGATTCAAGAAGCCTGTCGCACAAACGCACTTAATTGACAGGTTTTGAGAGAAGGATTCTCATTTTAAGAATGAGGGTCCTTTCTCTGTTTTGTAAAACACTGACAACCAATAACATAGGTTTCAGGCAAACTATTTGATTGCTCCTTCCCAAAATCAATTCCTCACATTATGTTTTGTCCTAATTTTAAGCTACTGCTGCCCCCTTACTTGTGGCCAGTTTCGTTAAATAAATTATTTTACCTCTCTCGTTTAAAAATTTTTACTAAAATTATTTGCCTGTATTACAACAACTTAGAGCAAAATAGAAATTATATTTTGATTTATTGCATCAAATAATAATATTAAAGAAACGAAAAGTAAAAAAACTAAGTTTTTATACCCATTAGGTATTTAAAACTATAGATTTCACTTGCTTTCGGCTATAATTTACTACAAAACACAATGCAAAAATCAATGATGAACGAGCCTTTTATTCTATTCTCAAAATGGAATAATGAAAGTCAAACAGGAAATTTCTTCAGAAGAACTGTTTTCCTGATTGCAATTACCACCTTATTAATCCTTCTGAATCTTCAGAATTCTTATGCACAGACCCCTAAAGTGCAGTTCAATTTCAGTTTATCTCAGGCTTCCAAAACCAGTGCTGGCGTTTACAAGCGCAGTGGTAATGTTCTGGTAAGAACACTCTGGAACAATGTTTCCTACCCTGCCGGTACTCATACTGCTTACTGGGACAGGGTAAATGATGATGGCTTTATGCTGACCGACACTGGTTACTACATTAAAGTTATCTCTAACAATGTGGCTTACTCATGGGACGGAACTGTGGGCAATAACTCTGACTCTATCTCTGGCACTTCAAAAATCAGAGCTTTCCAACGCTTCTACTCACTGGCATTTGCTGGGCAGTACGGCTACTACGCAGTTGGATATACTGAGGGTATACCTTCGTGTTATAAATTTGATATTAATAAACCTAACAGCAAGATCAATATTCTCTATAGTCCCTATAAAGACATCGACTTGCAACTCGACTACGTGACAACTGATGGCAGCAATGTCTACTGGGCTGGTTACGATCCATACGATGTTAATCTGTCTATGGTTTTTACCACTAAAACTTCGGATGATAAAGAATTCATTCACTCTTCGGGCACACCAAAATCTACTTTATATGGAAGAACTTATGCCAGTGCGATTGATCTTTACACCAACAATCCCAATGCACATCCAAGCGGATTAGCGGTTCAAAAAAACGGCAGTTTTCTTTTTGTTGCTCACAAAGACCTTAACCAGATTAATGTTCTGAATAAAACTACAGGTGCCTTAGTGCAAACACTAACTTTCACTGCTCCAAGAGAGATTTGTGTCGATCCTTCCGGCAATCTTTGGGTAATTTCTGGAACTAATACCATAGAAAAATTCAGCATCAATACTAATGGAACTATAAATGCGACATTACTTACAATTACAGGTGTGGCTGAACCATTAGCCATGGCTGTTTCTCCGAATGGCAGTAAAATATACATCCTGGATGGTGCTGCCTCTCAACAGGTAAAAATCTATGACAATACCACTGGTTCTGCAATTTCCACCTTTGGTTCTGCTGGTGGATATATCAATAACGCCAGTGTCAACGATTACAAATTCTATTTCAGCGATTCTGTTACTCAGCTTTCTAAACCTTTCATTGCCTTTCAGTCTGACAGCTCTTTCTGGCTGGGAGATGTTGGCAACGAGCGCGTACAGCACTATAATGCTTCGGGCACTTATCTGAACCGCATCATGTGCTTACCACACTCCTACTCT
>JBJTNS010000190.1:0-3953 GCA_046074245.1 Chitinophagaceae bacterium
GTATGCCGGAGCAGAATCTACTTCTTGAATGGTAGGAATAGTATCATAGATTTGGGCATCGACGGTGTTTGCAAACAAGCCAATTACGGCGAAAGCGAAAAGTTTAATAGGTTTCATGACTGACGAAGTGATATTCTAAAAGTGGTTTTTTTATGGGGAATACTTTCTTTGACAAAAATATGTCCCTTGTGGTAATTTTCAATAATTCTTTTTACAAGCGATAATCCGAGTCCCCAGCCACGCTTTTTAGTAGTGAAACCAGGTTTGAAAACGCGTTTGAAAAGTGCTTTAGGCATGCCTTTTCCAGTGTCGCTGATATCAATGATAATGGTATCGCCTTTTAAACGGCAGTTAATGGTAATGGTGCCTTTACCATCCATAGCATCTATAGCATTCTTGCAAATATTTTCAATCACCCATTCGAAAAGCGGGACATTGATATTGGCCATCAGATTGTTGGGCATGCCTTCAATTACATAAATAACTTCTTCGGCACTGCGTATGCGGATGTAGTTGATGGCGTGTCTGAGCTGCTGACCGATATCTGTGGGCGAGAGAACCGGCGTAGAACCAATTTTCGAAAAGCGTTCTGTAATGACTTTAAGGCGATCGAGGTCCTTGCGCATTTCACCAAGCGATTCTTCGTTGGCAAAACTTCTGTCCGATTCAATGAAATCTACCCAGGCCATGAGCGAACTCATGGGAGTGCCGAGCTGATGTGCCGTCTCTTTGGCGAGACCGACCCACACCTGATTCTGCTCAGAGCGCCTGCTGTAACTGAATGCGAAATAGCTCACGATGACAAACAAACTCACAATACCAAGCTGAATGAAAGGGTATACTTTTAGTTGTTTTAAAGTCGATGATTCGTCGTAGTAGACATACTGACTATAGTCGTCGGTGATTTTAATTTCTATTGGCTGAGTTTCTGTTTTTAGTTCCAGATAATAGGCATCTAAACGTTTTTTAGAACGGATTAAAAAAGAGTCGATGTTGCGGTAGGTGAGGTAACCCGATTCATCAGCCAGAAAGACGGGGATAGTAGAATTGGATTCTACGATTTTGGCATAAAAAGAGATATCTTGTTCAGGTTCAGATTTTGCAATGAGCTCTTGCGCTTCTGCCCACTGAGAGATTTTTTTACGTTCCTCCTGAGAGAGTTTTACCACCATGCGGTTCGAATAATACAGAGAAAACAAACCAATGGCCAATGCCA
The DNA here is from genome assembly GCA_046074245.1 of Chitinophagaceae bacterium. Taxonomy (GTDB): domain Bacteria; phylum Bacteroidota; class Bacteroidia; order NS11-12g; family UBA955; genus JABMMZ01. The sequence continues at coordinate 1,217 of JBJTNS010000190.1, forward strand.
GAAGCAGCAGCACTATTTTGAGGTATTGTTTGGTACTGTAAGTATTCAAAATCTTTATGTTTAAACCGAATACAGACTTTTTTAACATGAGCAGGAGAGGGGTATAAGCTGCATTAAGCATTCAAAAATAAACTTTTTAAATGAATTTTATTACCTTCGCCATCAAATGCGTGTATTAGTAGAAAAAGGTGAACTCAGAGCAACCATAAATCTGGATGCAGGAAATGATATCAGCATCGCCGTTCGGAAAGATGGCAATGTGAATTGTTATTACCTGAGCGATCCTGAATTTAACTATTTTGAAAGTCCGCAGTTTGTTGGCAGTCTGGCCAAAGGCGGAAGTGTTAATTGCGAACGAATTAGTTTGTATGCACATGCCAGCGGAACTCATACTGAATGTGCACTGCATGTGTTACCAGTAGCGTTCGATATGCGCCATGTGCAGATACCAGCTTTACAGTTTGCACGTTTAATAACAGTAATGCCTGAGAGCATTGGTGATGATTATGTTATTACTGCAGAGGCGATGCGTCAACTCACCAACCCTGAAGGTATTGAAGCCCTGGTAGTAAGAACATTGCCCAATGAATCTACCAAACTAAGCAGGAATTATTCTGATACCAATCCAGTGTATTTCGAGCCAGAAGCACTTGGTGTTTTAAGAGATATGGGTTTCAAGCATTTGATAACTGATATTCCAAGTATCGATAAAGAAAGCGACGAAGGCCGACTTGCGGCACATAAAAACTGGTTTACGGTGAATGGACAAGTGCCGGCAGACAGAACGGTTACCGAACTCGTGTATGTACCAGATTCAGTGATTGACGGATTGTTTGTACTGGCTATGCAGGTGCCTTCAATTGAAACGGATGCCGTACCCTCACGCATCATCCTTTATCCATGCGCATAAAGTTTCCGAGCAGCGAGCAGTTATTGTATATGGCCAATGTATTGGTCGACCGTTTCTGGTTTAATCAAAATCCCGAAACTTTAAAATCTATTCTCGTGGTTCGCTGGGATGAGATTGGCGACATGGCTGCATCTGCACATGTTTTTGGCGCTCTGAAAAAACGGTTTCCAGAAGCTCAACTAACCGTGTTGTGTAAACCCTTTGTGAAGTCGCTGATAGAGTGCGATCCATCAATTGATGAAGTGTTAACGGATATCAATGCATTTAATCAGCATTATGATGCCGTGATTGAAATGCGAGGAACATGGAATACACTTTTTAAATCGTTTCGCTACAGGGTAAAATACCGCTCGGCAAGAGCAGAAGTAAGGCTGCGTAATAAGGGGCAGCAACTGCATGAAACCATCACCAATACACAGACAATTTGGCCCCTAAGCGGTGAAATTAATATCCCTCAAACCAAACTTTTCTATAGTCAACAGGATAAAGTAAAAGTCGAACAATTCCTACAAGATAACAATATACAGAAATTTGCCATTATTCATGCCGGCGCCAGAAGGGTGCTGAGGCAATGGCCTAAAGACAGGTTCAGCATGGTAGCAGCTTATTTGAAGGACATGTATCAGCTGGACATAGTGTTTGCCGGAACGGAAGAAGACGAGAAAGACATCGATGAGATAGTGTCTGGATTAAAATTCAGCACATACAAATTTACCAGAGGGTATTCTTTGTCGCAGTTTTCATGTTTATGCGAGAAAGCCCAGATTTATGTGGGTAACGAGAGCGGTCCTTTGCAGATTGCCTCCGCTATGCAGTTACCAGTAGTAGGTTTGTTCGGTCCCGGTGTGCCGGATATTTTTTATCCTTTATCAGACAAATCTGTAGTGTTACACCATGTGTTAAAATGCAATCCATGCGATCAGATCCATTGTGTGCAGCCTGAAAATCCCTGCATTGCTATGATTGGGTATGACCTGGTGAGAGGAGCGATCAATGAAATTTTACATTGATTGTTTGGTTATTTGTTTTTTTAATTTTAGATTCGTTAATATTTTATTGTCTATGATAAAGAAACTTACAGTCTTATTTACATTTTGCTTCTCCGTTCAGTACTTAGGTGCTCAGGTAAAATCAGCCAATATTCCTGTAAAGGACAATATCGGAAAATACTATATGTTGGACAAAAGTAGCAACAAGCGAAGTGTTCAGAATCCCACTACTTGTTCTAGCGACACGGTGGAATATCCGCGATACAAGGCAACAACCTTAACGACGATTTCTGTGAGCAGAGGTCGTTATCTTGGTCAGTTGTACTCAGCTCCTAAGCCGATTACAGTATCAGGGTTTACATTTTATTCATTCATAATTCCAAACCCACCAACATCTAAAAAGATGAACCTGATTTGTAACTTATACAAAGCAGGAAGAGATAGTTTGCCAAGCGGATTGCCTTTGAGGTCGGATACAGTGATGATCGACTCAACTTTCGGAGGAGGAGTCTTAACCAAGATTGAAAAGAGAGCCATGTGGGCGCCTATCACCATGGACAGTGCATATATTTTAACAGTAGAGACAGACAGTGCAACGTTAACGGCAGGCGTGGTAACGAATAACTATGCCAATGGCGATGGCGACAGAGAGAATCTGAATTGTGGCGCCATTAGTGGGTTGTGGTACAATGGCAGAAACCTCAATGTCAATGGTACGCCATTCGATTGCGATATTCTTTTACATCCTTATGTGAGTTATAAATTCGGCACTGATTTTACGGTGAAAAATACCTGTTTCAATTTTAACGATCCCATTAAATTTACCAATGCTGCTCCT
>JBJTNS010000191.1:0-3776 GCA_046074245.1 Chitinophagaceae bacterium
AGGACCAGCAATAAAATAACCGAAGGAATTCTGGTTTTAGAAGCTGTGATATCAAACACATAAGCCAGCAATAACAAAACACAAATAACAATAACAAGATAAGACATAAAACAAAAAAATAAGGGGTGTTCTACAAATATACAATTTAAAATCAACAACTTAAAATGAAGACAGATAAAGGAAATGTTATATTTGATGAAGGTTGTTTTATTTACATGACAGAGCAAACCTCTATCGCCAGTATCAGCTAATCGTCGCAGCTTGAATGGAATTACAAATCTAAGAATTAGAACTCAGCTCAAAAATTCAAGCCCCTTTTTACATGGACTGCGAGTATGACACTTAATTTAATTTTTTCTACTTACTTCAGTGTAACAAGTTATCATTCAAGCAAAAAATCATATCTAAATCATTTTAATCATATACCCTTTTCCCGAAAATAAATTATCTTTACACCGCAATGAAAAAGACAATAGTATTCTCTCCTGCTCTATTGGTGTGTGCAATGCTCGTTAACAGCAACTGCAGCAATGCTCCGAAAACTGAAACCACCGCCATAGACACTACTAAAAAGTCGGATACCAGCGCGATCGTTGTTCAAGACACCGCCACAAAAACCTCTTTGTCTCAAACTAAATTCACACCTCCTCCTCCTCCACGCGTTGTAGATATCCCAACAATTAGAGAAATGGAACTTGACGAAGAAACACCCCCAATCTATGAAACCAATATCAACCCGAATTATCAAACAAACGAAGACCTTACTACAGGAGAAGGTCCGGTACCTGAAATGGAATCTAAAATTTTCACTGTTGTCGATCAAATGCCAGAAATGTACATGTTCAAAGAATTTTTAACCGAGAATATAACCTATCCAGAAGGAGCAAAAGATATTGGATATCAGGGCGTTGTTACCATTGGATATGTGGTGGACGACTATGGCAGAGTGCAAAATGTTAAAGTAACAAAAACTTCTGGCAACAACGAACTCGACATGGAAGCCGTTCGTGTTATCAGAAAAACCAGCGGCAGATGGAAGCCAGGTAAAATCAATGGCAAAGCAGTTAAAACACAAATGACTGTTCCGATAACATTTAAGTTGGAGGAGTAGTTAATAATTAAATACTATGAAAACCATCAGCCATCTCTCTGTTTTACTTGTAATGTGCTGGCATTTTTATAGCTGTAGCAATGCCCCTAAAACAGCTACAGCACTCAGCGACTCCACTAAAATCAAGGACACCATTGCGCTAATCAAAACTGATACATTAACAAAAGCTTCAATTGCTAAGTCTGAAAACCCGCCACCGCCAACTTTCCTCGAAATGCGTGCTGTAAAAAAAGAAGAATTCCCAGATGAAGTGCCATCACCTTATTATGACGAAGACCTAAGTTCAGAACTTAAGATTCCCACAGCAAGCGACCCTGATCCTATAGTTTCAGATTCAGAGTCAAAAATACACACCGTCGTTGAGCAAATGCCTGTCTTTAAAGGGTTCAGCGAATTTTTTGACGAAAACTTCTCACCTATGAATGGTGTTGACTTTAATAGTTACAATGGCGCTATTAAAATTAGATTCATAGTAGACAAATATGGCTATGTAAAAGACACTAAAATAATACAATCATCAGGATCTGTAGAGATCGACAAGGAAGTAATCAATACCATCTCCCAATCCAGTGGCAAATGGACACCAGGAAAAATCAAAGGCATGCCTGTTAACACTCAAATGACACTGCCAATTTTCATTGATTTAGACGAATAAACTTAAACTTATAAAAGAATGTGCATCCTTATGAAATTAAGCAAAATCTTATATTCAAAACATTGCTTAGTTTTGATTTTACTCTGTACCACCTTCTATACAAAAGCTCAAACTCTGGATAAAATCAGACATACCTATTTTTATTCTTTGCCATTTCACGACAGTATTACCTACCAGAAACTAGTAGCTGAAATTGACAAAAATAAAGATTCATTTTACCTGATTAATCAGTGGCGAGGCGTCAATTGGATAGGTTGCCAATATGTGAGTCTATTTACTGACAGTCATTTTACTACCAGGATGCGAATAGATGTTAATGGCTATTGCCAGAACAACACCGATACTGCCTGTAATATTTATTTCCTCCGGCTGGTGCCTGGCTCTGTTGTACCTCACGAAAAAGACAGCACCAAACTGGATTTCAGATTCGGTAGCCACCTTACTTTCAAAGACAAAAAGCGAATTTTCAGAACCCTTAACCACTCTGTCTATCTCAGAAAAACACGTTTAAGGCGCGGCTGGGGAAGAGAGATGATTCGATATAAGGAAAAGTCTTTAAAGGTTGGCATATACAAATTTGAAACATACTACGACGGGTCTTTACATATCCTATTGCTAAATCGCTAAAACATATTCATGAAAGCCCGATACATTCAGATAGTTATTTTGCTGGTAGTACTTTCTTCCTGCCACTCCGGCTACACAGAAAAAGACGGTAAAATTTATTATAAATGGATTCATGGCGGGCACTGGACCAGAGAATATTCGCTGGTAGAGGGCGCAGATGTGGAGACTTTTACAACGATTAACCAATCCACCAATTCGTATCTCGGAAAAGACAAGAACCATGTCTATATTGGAGCTTCGGTACTTGCATTTGCCGATCCTGCCACATTCGAACAAATCAGAGACTATTACTGGAGAGACAAAAGCCATGTATTTTTACTGCAGTTTGGTGGCGACACTTGTGTGATTAAGGATGCTGACCCTTCTACATTTGAAATACTGGGTGATGATAACTGGGGAAGAGACAAACAAAACGTTTACTATAAATTCGACAAACTTTCTAACTGTAATGCTTCTCAGTTCACAGTCATTAACGAAGACTGGGGCAAAGACGATAAACGGTATTTTTACAACAACAAACCCGTCAACTTAATTGACTATCCAAGTGCCAGAGTATTGAGCAACTATTACATCGTTGATAAGAACCATGTTTTTTGTCAGGACTCACTCATTCCCGATGCGGATGTTAAAACCTTCATGGTAGAACCCGACTGCGACGGCTCTTTCGGTCACGATAAAACAAACATGTTCAGCTGGTACACCAACGAAGGTCCGATTACGCCGGAGTACCGCAAAATGTATATGGAAAAAAAATAGACGAATTGATGTCGGCACCGCTGCGACCGACCTGAAGGCTTACTACCATTTTATCTTTTTTATCCGTGGGCCGCGGGCCCGACGGCTACTGCACGCTCATAACACCTTAATGAATGTTTGTAGAGCGTCGCTGACGCGTTTAGATTCGTCACAAATTAATGCTATTTATGGTTCTTTCCCTATGTCTCTCAATCAAATAAACACAAAGGAGCACCTTCATGCATCAGCAGACTGACCCAGCGGCCTGATAATACGCTTTCACCCCAATCATATAACTCTTATTAATCATATACCCATTCAACACTACCGCGACCAGCAGGATTAAATCGCAAGATACCTTCTTTAATCAATTGCATATCCGGTCCGAAAAATTTCCTGATCCCGTACGGTTGTATATATTGCTCTTCAATAAAGTGCTTGAGCGAATGATCTGTGTCCATGTTTTGCTCCTGCGTATACCAGCGAACGGGATGCAGCTTTAATTGAAAGTTCTTCGACGTTCCGAGCGCAAAAAGCTGTTCGTTCTTGTAATAATTGATAATATATGACGAATCATTATAGCGCACCACCACCATTTCACGCTTCCCCGAAATCTCATCATAACTTTCGTAATGCGTTATTTTACCT
>JBJTNS010000192.1:0-3316 GCA_046074245.1 Chitinophagaceae bacterium
CGATAATAAATATGGCAACAACGAAGTAAAAGGTCCTGAAGGCGAACACGGCACACACGTAGCCGGTATCATTGGTGCCGTTAGAGATAACAACATCGGTATACAAGGCATTAACCCACTGGTACAAATTATGGTATTAAGAGTAGTGCCTGATGGCGACGAAAGAGACAAAGACGTTGCTCTGGCAATCCGTTACGCTGCCGACAATGGCGCTAAAGTGATTAACATGAGTTTCGGCAAAGCCTACAGTCATAACAAAGCAGCCGTTGATGCCGCCATTAAATACGCAGAAAGCAAAGACGTATTAATCGTTCACGCAGCAGGCAATGACAATAAAAACACTGATAAAGAAAGCAATTTCCCTACTCCGAGATATTTAGACGGAACAAACTGCTCTACCTGGATAGAAGTAGGCGCCAGCGATAAAGACATGAATCCGGCAGATTTCTCTAACTATGGCAAAACCACTGTGAATGTATTTGCGCCAGGTGTTCAAATCTACAGCACTGTTCCAGACAATAAATATGCGGCGTTTGATGGCACCAGTATGGCAGCTCCGGTTGTTGCAGGTATTGCAGGTTTAATCAGAGCCTACTACCCTAACTTAACAGCAGTTCAGGTTAAACAGGTTATTGAATCTACCGTTATCAAACCTGAAAGCAAAGTGAAACTTCCGGGAACTAAAAAGAAAAAAACAAAATACAAAAAACTGTGTACCACTGCTGGTATTGTAAGTGCCTCTGCGGCATTGAAAGCAGCTGCTGCAATAAAATAAGTTTTAAATATATATTCTCTAAAAAGCGCCGGACCAAAAAATCCGGCGTTTTTTTATTTTATTTGTATACTCCAATTTCTACTTTGCGTTTTAAACTAAAACATATTGTCCCTTTCATTTTTGCTTTTGCTACCAATAGCATGGCGCAGGTAAGCGATTATAAGTTATACCAGGATAGTGTCTTTAACATCTGCCGGATTTATGACGACTCACTCTCACTGACAAATTCTATCCATCAGTTACAAGGACTAGACACTTCAAAAATCGAGAAAAATAAAGACTCATACTACAGAGACCTTGGTTTCCTTTATTACAAATTATATGCAATCAATATTGGAACGCATTCATTAGACCAAGCCATTTCACTCTACAAACAAGGCTTATTGTTCAATCCAAAAAACCAATTACTCTTGCATGATTTGATTGTATTTAACCACTTCAAAAAGAACTACAGCGACTGTAGCAACTACTACAAATTGATGAAGCAAATAACGAAACCTGACAAAGACTCGAAAAAGCTTTACAAGATAGCAAAATCCAACCTTAAAAAATTAAATGCTTAACTACATCGAAGACCAGCAATACGACAAACAAGATATACAGGCAGTGCCCGCTGCAGAGTACGACAACTGCACCTTTACACACTGCGACTTCTCCTCTGCGGATTTATCTGGCTATATCTTTAATGAGTGCATCTTCAAAGATTGTAACCTGAGTAATATGCGCCTTGATCAGACCAGTTTCAGAACCTGCGATTTCAAATCCTGCAAAATTCTGGGCACACATTTCAACAACTGTGAGCCATTGTTGTTGTCTTTTACTTTCAGCAATTGCCTGCTCAACTATTGCTCCTTTTTTAAACTAGATTTAAAAGGCACTCAGTTTTCAGATTGCAGCTTGCAGGAGACCGATTTTTCAGAATGTAATTTAATTGGAGCCAGTTTTAAAGAATGCAATTTAATAGATGCAGTGTTTGACAGAACCAATCTCGAGAAAGCAGATTTCAGATCAGCCTTTAACTACAGGATAGATCCCAACAACAATAAAATCAAAAAAGCTAAATTCTCTGTAGCAGGATTGGGCGGACTGCTGACCACTTACCAGATAGACATCGAATAATATTATGGCAAAATCCAATGTACAATACAAGACCGTCGACGAATTTATAGAGGCCGCAGACAGTTCACTGAAAGCACTTTTAACAGAACTTCGCCCGTTGTTAAATGCCTTTGCCCCTGCGCTTGGCGAACAAATTAAATGGAATTCGCCAGCCTATTATTACACCAGAGAGATGGGTGAATTTGATGCCAAAACCTATGCCCGCGATTATGTAGTGCTTAACTGTCACAGAGGCTATGTCTTAATGGTATTTCCAAACGGTGCAAGCTTTAACGACCCACACAAAGTTCTGAAGGAAAATACACCGACGGCAGAAGGATGATTACCATCAAAACCAGAGCTGATATTACAGAAAAAACCAGGGCCATTCAGGAACTTACAAGAAGCTGGATAGACACTCTTGAACAAGTCAACTAACCTGACTATATGAACGACATCATATCTCAGCTCATCCAACTATTTCAGAGCAAAGGGAGAACCATAGTGCTTTCGAAAGGCGAGTTTTTAATTAAAGAAAACGACCCTGAAACACATTTGTATCTGGTAGAGCAGGGTTCATTAAGAGCCTTTTATCAGTCGGAGCACGAAGAGCACACCATCCGACTGGGATATCAGGGCAACATCATCAATTCTCTGGGGGCTTATTTAAGCGGGCAAGGCTCAGAACTGTATATAGAAGCCTTAAAGAAAACACAGGTAAAGGCATTGCACAAAACAGATATTGAAGCACTGATTGCTCAGAGTTCAGAGCACACACGCTCGTATCTCAGGCTGATAGAGCAATTAATTGTACAGCAGATAGAGAGAGAAATCGACCTTTTAATAGAGTCGCCTTCAGAGCGCCTTGAGAGAGTCCTTAAAAGGAGTCCGCATCTCTTTCAGCACATCCCATTGAAATACATCGCCTCTTATCTTCGCATGTCACCAGAGACATTAAGCCGAATCAAAAAAATCATTTAATAGACGATAAAACTTTAGATTACGACAATCTGCGCGTTGAGTCCACGGGTGCGTAGAATTTTGATTATGGCAGCCTCGAGCAGGATTGGTTTGCGCGGCAAGCCATTGTTGGAGTTTTGGTTCGTGGTTGCTTTTATTACTCGCAGGCTCGTGAGATCGCTTCGCTAAGTTGCATACTTTTTTTACTCGCAAGCTCGTGAGATCGCTTCGCTAAGTTCAAAAAAAAAGTAAATGCCCTCCTGCGGCATGAGCAGGGAACATAAAAAAAACTGGAATCATTGAAGTTGACGATTCACATAATTAGTAGCAAATAAAAAAATCATTTAACAGACAATAAACTTAAAGATAAAGAAGAATCTGCGCGTTGAGTCCACGAACGCGTAGAACTCCAACAATGGCAGCCTCGAGCAGCCCGGATTGCGCGGCAAGCCATTGTTGGAGTTTTGGTTCGTGGTTGCTTTT
>JBJTNS010000193.1:0-8439 GCA_046074245.1 Chitinophagaceae bacterium
CCTCTGTGAAAGTTGTCTTTGTCTTTGGAGGTCTGCCGCATTACTTTAATAAAGTGATGAATAGAATCAATGCCCACCCAGACATCGAACTTTCTGTCATCGCGCCTTCTGCCAAAGGCAAAACCATTGGCAGTGGTGTGCACGAAACCGAAGATGGGGTCGACTTTAAAATTGTTCGATTACCAGAATACACTACATGGTATGGAAAACCTTTCTTCAAAGGATTTAAACAGGCCATTCAATCTGAAAAACCTGATGCTATCGTTATAGGTTGGCCCTATTTTCTGGCATTTATTTTTAAACCCTTGCTGCTTATTTTTCTCAAAAGGAAAGGTATCCGTCTCATCAGTAAAGAAATTCCGTTTACCGTTCCGGCATTCAACGAATCCCTCCATGATTTCTCTGCCCGCTGCGCCGAAAGTCAGAAATCTGAAGCCATCTTTAAAAATATATGGGTGTTTCGTTTTCATAAAATCCTTCGCAAATACCTTTATACACTGGTGTTTAATCAAGCTGTTCTGTACATCCAGAAAGGTGTTGCCATCATTCAGTCTTACGGCTTAAAGTCCGAAAATATTACTGTAACCTATAATTCACCTGATACTGATGATATATTCACTTGTATTGAAGGTGTTAAAGCTAAATACCCCAGTCTTCAGTATGAGCCATATCGCATCCTTCATGTGGGCCGACTGGTGAAATGGAAAAATGTGCATCTACTCATCGAAGCTGTAGATGCTCTGAAACCTCAGTACCCAGGGATTAAGTTAGTGGTGATTGGAAAAGGAGAGGAAGAACAAGCCCTCAAAAATCAGGTTGCAGAAGCAGGTTTACAAGATGATGTAGAGTTTCTTGGAGCTATCTACGAAGGTGAAGAACAAAGTATTCAGATGCTAAAAGCGCATGTGTATGTGCTGGCTGGTATGGGCGGATTGTCTATTAACGAAGCGATGGCCCATGGCTTGCCTGTGATATGTTCTATTGCAGATGGTACTGAACAACATCTGGTAGAAGAGGGTGTTAACGGTTTTTACTTTAAAGACAATGATTTGCCTTCTCTGATTCAGGCAATCGATAAGCTGTTTAAAGCCGATCATCAGCAATTAGGTGAAGCAGCACTTAAACGCATTCAGCAAAACATCAATATTCAAACTGTTTCTGGAAATTATATCAAAGCATTCTTACAAAAAAGCAATTAGTGCTTCGTAAAAGGCCCTTGGATTGTCTGCGTGAACCCAATGGCCGGCATCAGGGATATAAACATACTCTGATAAAGGAAAATAGGTGTTGATATACACTTTGTCCTCTTCTTTTAAGTAATGAGAATCGGCGCCCAGTATAAATAAAACTTCTCCACTGTATGTTCTGCTGAATGCCAGTGGACCAATTATTTCTTCGTATGCTTTTTTTAGTGCAGGTACATTGCACTTCACCATGAAACCACCAGTTTCAAGTCGGTCGATGTTTTTAGCCAGAAACAATCTGACACCAATGTTGTCCTCATAGGCTGATAGGGCTTCATCAATTTCTTTGCGGTTAGTCAGCGCCATCCAGTTAATCTCTTCGAAAGCTTTGAAATACTGGTGATGCCCGGGTTTGTAGGCTTTGGGAGCGATGTCTACTACTATTAATTTGCTAACGCGATGGGGGTATTGGTGTGCAAGCCACATGGCAGTTTTACCGCCCATGCTATGTCCCATTAAGATAAACTGATCGATGCCAAGATCATTAGCCAGTTCGATGACATCATCACACATCACTTCGTAACCCATTTCATCACTGTGGGCAGATTGTCCGTGATTGCGTGCGTCTATAGTGTAAACAGTGTACTGTTCGCTTAACTGACGGGCAATATTGTGCCAGTTGTCGAGCATGCCGAAGATGCCGTGCAGTATGAACAATGGCGTTTTGCCTTCTCCGTATTGTTTATAGAAGAGTTTCAAGCTTAAGCAAATGCTTCTTCCAGAATAGCTGCCTGTTCTTTGTCGTGGGTCTTTTTGAAACCTGTGGCCGGACTGGCAGAACTTTTTCTTCCGATGTATTTAGGAGTGAATGGTAAGTCGTAGCGACTAAGGTGCATCCAGGTACCCATATTTCTAGGTTCTTCCTGAACCCAGAAGAAATCGGCTTTGCTGTATTGTTCGTAAATGGCAGCTAACTGATGTTCTGGCAATGGATATAATTGCTCAACACGAATAACAGCCACATCTTTTCTCTTATCTGCCTGCTGTTTTTCGAGAAGTTCGTAATAGATTTTACCACTGCAAAGCAATACTTTCTTCACTTTTTTAGCATCTGCATACTGGTCGCCAATCACTTCCATGAAGCTACCTTTAGTGAAGTCTTCAATTGTACTAACGCATTTAGGGTGGCGCAATAAACTTTTTGGTGTCATTACCACTAAAGGTACTCTGAAATCGCGTTTCAACTGTCGTCTTAATGCATGGAAGAAGCTGGCAGGTGTGCTGCAGTTCATTACCTGCATGTTGTTATTGCCACACAATTGTAAGAAACGCTCCATACGGGCAGAGGAGTGCTCTGGTCCCTGACATTCGTAACCGTGTGGTAAAAGCATCACCAGGCCGCTGTACTGACCCCATTTGGTGCCTGCACTGGCAATAAACTGGTCGATCATGATCTGAGCGCCATTTGCGAAGTCGCCAAACTGTGCTTCCCAGATGGTAAGATGGTTGGGTGTGCTGGTGCTGTATCCGTATTCAAAACCCAGTTCAGCGTATTCACTCAGTAAGGAGTTGTATACGTTAAACTGACCTTGTTTTTCGCTGATATGTTGCAATGGCACATATTCGCTTTCAGAATCTTCTTTTTTAATTAATGCATGACGGTGAGAGAAAGTACCACGCTCACAATCCTGACCAGCAAGGCGCACTGAATGACCTTCGTCCAGTAATGTTGCATAGGCCATTAATTCGCCCATTGCCCAGTCGTACTGATCGTTTTCAATCATTTTCAATCGGCCTTCGTACAACTGTTGTACTTTCTTAATTGGTAAGTTATCAGCCGGAATGGTATTGATGGCTTTGGCTAAAACAGTAAATCGTTTGGCGTCAAAGCTGGTATTTGATGACTTTTCGAAATCTTCCTTTTTAGGGAAATGGAAATCTTTCCAGATGTCGTCAATTTTTAATTTAGACTCAGGTGCTTTGTTTTGTTTTACATCATCTAAAGTAACCTGAAGCAATTGTTTGAATTGCTCTTCCATTTCACGGGCAATCTCAGCATCTATTTCACCTCTGGCAATTAACTTCTCTTTGTAGATTTCTCTTGGGTTCTGGTGAGATGAGATGATTTTGTACAACAGGGGTTGTGTGAAGCGGGGTTCGTCGCCTTCGTTATGACCGTATTTGCGGTAACCTAAAAGGTCGATGAAGATATCGCAGTTAAACTTGTTGCGGTAAGCCATCGCCATTTTGATGGTGTGTACTACTGCTTCAACATCATCACCATTGACATGGAAAACAGGGCAGTTAGTGGTTTTAGCTACGTCTGTGCAATAGATACTGGTTCTGCTGTCGGTGTAGTTGGTGGTAAAACCAATCTGATTATTGGTAACGATGTGGATGGTACCTCCAATGCGGTTGGCTTCCAGTCCACTCATCTGAATTACTTCGTACACTATGCCCTGACCGGAAATAGCGGCATCCCCGTGAATGAGGATAGGGCAAACTTTATTGATATCGCTGCTGTACTGGTGGTCGAGTTTAGCACGAACCATTCCTTTTACAACCGGATTAACCGCTTCGAGGTGCGAAGGGTTTGGAGATAATTTGATTTTTACTTCTTTACCGTTTGGTGTTTTAACCACGGTGGTATAACCAAGGTGGTATTTCACGTCGCCTTCAAACTGATCATCCTGAAATACTTTACCTTCAAATTCGCTGAAGATATCAGAATAGGTTTTATTGAAGATGTTGGCCAGAACGTTTAAGCGTCCACGGTGGGCCATACCCATCACAAATTCATTAACTCCAAGTTCAGCACCATAATGCACTACGCTGTCAAGTGCCGGAATTAGGCATTCCAGACCTTCCAGAGAAAAACGCTTCTGACCAATGAATTTGGTGTGAAGGAAGTTTTCGAAGGCTGTCGCCTGGTTCAGTTTGTTGAGGCATTGTTTTTTCTCGTCGATGCTCAGGTTAGGCTGATTTTTGGTGGTTTCCATCAGGTTTCTCAACCATTCAATTTTCACCGGATCACCAATGTGGAGGTATTCGGCACCTATGCTTTCGCAGTAAGTGTTCTTAAGATGGGCAACGATGTCTTTGAGCTTGGCGGAACCAAGTCCCAGTTCGTGACCAGCGTTAAAGGTTTTCTCCAGATCGCCGTCGCTCAAGCCAAAATTGGCCAGGTCGAGGGTAGGGGTATACTTTCTGCGTTCTCTCACCGGATTGGTTTTGGTGAACAGATGCCCGCGGGTTCTGTAGGCATTGATCAGATTGAGAACATTGATTTCCTTAAGAGCGTCTTCGCTGATAGCGCCAGAGCCTGGAATGCCCTTGCCGGATCCGAAGTCGAATCCTTCAAAGAATTTCTGCCATCCGAAATCAACGGATGCATTATCGCTCTGATACTGCTTGTATAAATCGTCAATATAGTTGACATCAGCATTGCTTAAATAGGAATTAGGAAGCATATCTTAATTTTTTTGCAAATCTAATGAAATTATGGAATTTATAACAGAGAAAAGTGCGTGAATTGAGTGCTTTTTAAAGCTGTAGAATTATTTTTACATTTCACCCTGACAGGGTGTTTCAAAATAAAATAATTATTTCTTTCGCTCAATAACAAAATTCAGCATGTCGCCAAGGCTCTTCCTCGAAGGATTGTCTGGCATCGTAGATAAGATTGCTTCGGCTTTTAGCTTATAGGCTTCCATCTGCTGTTTAGCATAGTCAAATCCGCCTTTAGATAAAACAAACTGAATGACTTCATCCACAGCTTTTCTCTTATCGCCTTTGTTCTTGATCAGGTTAATGATCTTGCTTCGTTCTGATGAACCTGATTGGTTAAGTGCGTAGATCAGTGGCAGGGTCATCTTTTTTTCTTTGATGTCCAGTCCTGTTGGCTTACCTACATTATTATCGCCATAATCAAACAAGTCGTCTTTGATCTGGAAGGCTATGCCGGTATATTCACCAAACTGACGCATTTTTTCAATGGTCTCTTTATCGGCATGTGCTGCCGCTGCTCCGATGGCGCAACAACTGGCAATTAATGAGGCCGTTTTTTTGGTGATGATGTCGTAATATACTTCTTCGGTAATGTCCAGTCGGCGTGCTTTTTCAAGCTGTAAGAGTTCGCCTTCCGACATTTTTTTTACGCTGTCACTGACGATTTTTAACATATCAAAATCGTCGTTGTCTATAGACAATAGCAAACCTTTGGCCAGCAAGAAATCGCCGACCAAAACCGCTATTTTATTTTTCCAGAGGGCATTAATGCTAAAGAAACCTCTGCGCATATCACTGCCGTCAACCACATCGTCGTGTACCAGTGTAGCGGTATGCAACAATTCTATTAAGCTGGCCCCACGATAAGTTCTCTCATTAATTTCGCCATGTAACTTAGAGCAAAACAACACAAACATAGGTCGGATTTGCTTGCCTTTCCGCTTAACAATATAGGTCATGATGGTGTTAAGGAGCGGAACATTGGTTTTCATGCTTTTGCTGAAAGTGCTCTCAAATGCCTCTAATTCCTTGTCAATCGGTTGTTTTATATGGTCGATGGAAATACCCAAAGTCTGGATTTTTATATTTTGCAAATTAAACAATAATATTTTGACTTATTTTTGCGGGCTCAAAAAATAATTTAACAATGCAAACCGTAAACGATTTTAACTTCAAAAATGAAAAGGTGCTCGTAAGAGTGGATTTTAATGTGCCTCTGAATGCAGAGTTCTCTATAACAGACGATTCTCGTATTTCGGCTACAGTTCCAACCATTAAAAAGATTTTAAACGATGGCGGTGCCTGCATTCTGATGTCTCATCTTGGCCGACCTAAGGAGGGTCCTGCCGAAAAATACTCTCTCAAACACATTGTTAATCGTGTGTCTGAGTTAACTGGTGCCAAAGTGCATTTTGCTCCTGATTGTATTGGCGAGGATGCCGCTCAACTGGCAGCGAACTTACAAGCTGGCGAAATTTTACTGCTCGAGAACCTGCGTTTCTACAAAGAAGAAGAAAAAGGTGATGTAGCATTTGCCGAAAAATTGTCTAAACTAGGAACCTTTTATGTAAACGATGCTTTCGGTACCGCTCACCGCGCACACGCTTCAACTGCTGTTATCGCTCAGTTTTTTAATGGTAAAAAATGTTTCGGTTTTGTAATGGCTGGCGAAATTGCTAATGCCATGAAAGTTTTGGATAATCCTGCCCGTCCTTTCACTGCCATCGTTGGTGGGGCTAAGGTATCAGATAAATTGTTAATCATCGAGAACTTAATGAACCTGGCTGATAATATCATTATCGGTGGTGGTATGGCCTATACTTTTGCTAAAGCAATAGGTGGCCAGATTGGAAAATCTCTCTGCGAGGAAGATAGAATGCCATTGACTCTTGAATTAATTGAAAAAGCCAAAGCAAAAGGCGTTAAATTATTATTGCCATCTGACAGTGTAGTGGCTGATAATTTTGCGAACGATGCCAATACTGCTATTTGCTCAAACGATGCCATAGAGGCTAATTATATGGGCTTAGATATCGGTCCGGATGCTACTAAAGTTTTCTGCGATACCATTCGCAATTCTAAAACAGTGCTCTGGAATGGTCCGATGGGGGTATTCGAGATGAGCAGTTTCGAGGCCGGAACAAAAGCTGTAGCTCAGGCTGTTGCTGATGTGGCACAGGCTGGAGGTTTTAGTTTAATCGGTGGTGGCGACTCAGCTGCGGCTATTCACAAATTCCATTTAGCAGATAAAGTTTCATACGTCTCTACCGGTGGTGGTGCTTTACTCGAATATTTCGAAGGAAAAGAATTGCCAGGTATCAAAGCGGTAATGAATTAGGATATTTCTGAAGAAAATTGTAGGTTTGAATCGTCTATGGAAATGTCAACTGATCTCATATTGAACCACCGTCAGATTACCAGTAAAATAACGCGACTGGCCTGGCAGATATACGAAAACAATATGGATGAGCCGACATTATGGATTGCTGGTATCGACCAGAGAGGCATGGATATAGCGGAGTTAATTAAGACAGAATTGTCTAAAATTTCTCAGCAACAAATTCGTGTGATGAACATTGTGATAGACCGCAAGAATTTCGAACCTAATTTTTTCTCAGATCATTCTCTCAGCGATTTAAAAGATGCTGTTGTGATAGTGGTGGATGATGTGCTGAACAGTGGTAAAACAATTTTCAGTGCCATGTTGCCTATGTTGCAGCACCAGGTGGCCAAAATTCAGGTGGCAGTGTTGGCTTCCAGAAGTCACCGTCTCTTTCCTGTTAAGGCAGATTTTGTAGGCATCAGTATGGCTACTACTTTACAGGAGCATCTGAACTTCGACAACAGCGATTCTACAGACCTAAAGCTGACGCTTTCTTAATTAAAATGTGATTGAATACAAGTCATTAATGGCTCGTGTATCTTAGCATTATCGGCTACTATAGAATCACCGAACAAGAAATTATTGCCAGCTTGGAAATCGCAAACTTTTCCACCTGCTTCCTGCACTAATAAAATGCCAGCAGCAACATCCCAGGCATGTAACCCATATTCGAAGAAACCTTCAAATCTGCCGCAGGCGACATAGGCCAGGTCTACCGCTGCAGAACCCATTCTTCTCAAACCGTGGGTATTCTGCATCAGATGTCTTAACACAGCAATATAGGCATCCATTTGTTCGAAGTCGTAGTAAGGAAATCCGGTTGCCATAAGCGAGCCTGAAAGTGTATGCTCGTCACTCACATGAATTGGTTTTCCATTGCAAAATGCTCCGCCACCTTTGTAGGCACAGAAGAGTTCGCCGCGACCGATTTCGTAAACGGCTCCAACTAAAATTTCGTCACCTAAAGCCAGGGCTACACTGACACTGTAAACAGGAACATTATGAATAAAATTGGTAGTGCCATCAAGCGGATCGATGATCCAGTTATAGGTTTGTCTGCCAACATCGCTGGTATTTTCTTCGGTGATAAATCCAGCTTCCGGAACTAAGGCACTTAAGCCAGCCACCAGTTGTTTTTCAGCTTCAATATCCACATAACTCACCAGTTGGTTAAGCCCTTTTTCGGCTACAACATTTTTTGAAAAACTTTTGCGCTGTTCAGCTATATATTGGGCAGTTTCAGTAACAATGGCATTTACACCGGCACTAATGGCTTGCAGATTCATGAGGCAAAGATACTGATAATAGTATACTTTGCCCATTTATAAATCACCTTCGGCAGGAGGGCCAGCGAAAGTAATAACG
>JBJTNS010000194.1:0-3895 GCA_046074245.1 Chitinophagaceae bacterium
GTTACGGTTTCCTTTCTGAGCGTTCAGAATTTGCCACCAAGCTGGAAGAAGCAGGTATCATCTTTGTGGGTCCGAGTGCCGCAAGTATGGATTTAATGGGCAGTAAAATTGCCAGCAAACAAGCAGTAGCAGATTTTGGAGTGCCCCTGGTGCCAGGTTTAAAAGAAGCCATTACCGATATTGAAGCAGCTAAGAAAGTAGCTACTGAAATTGGATTCCCGGTATTAATCAAAGCCAGTGCAGGTGGTGGTGGTAAAGGGATGAGAATAGTCAATCATGTTGACGAATTTGAATCTCAAATGCACATGGCCCAGAGCGAAGCATTAAGTTCGTTTGGCGATGGCAGTGTCTTTATTGAGAAATATGTAGCTGCGCCACGACATATAGAAATTCAATTAATGGCCGATAATCATGGCAATGTGTGTTATCTGTTTGAACGCGATTGTAGCATTCAACGTCGACACCAAAAGCTGGTTGAAGAGGCGCCAAGTAAAGTGCTAACACCTGAGCTAAGAAAACAAATGGGTGAAGCGGCTGTGAATGTCGCTAAAGCGGCTAATTATAGCGGTGCAGGTACTGTGGAGTTTCTTTTGGATGAGAACCTCAACTTCTATTTCCTTGAAATGAATACCCGTTTGCAGGTAGAACATCCGGTGTCCGAACTGATCACGGGATTGGATTTGGTGAAAGAGCAAATCCGCGTGGCCGAAGGTCATCCACTCAGTTTCAAACAAGACGATTTAAAAATTAATGGACATGCGCTGGAACTCAGAATATGCGCAGAAGATCCTACCAATAATTTCTTGCCTGACATCGGTACATTGAGTACATATAAGGTGCCACAAGGCCCAGGTATTCGTGTAGACGATTGTATGGAAGAGGGAATGGAAATTCCTATCCACTACGATAACATGATTGCCAAACTGATTGTTTGGGCTGATACCCGCGATAATGCCATCGAGAAAATGAAGCGTGCCATCACAGAGTACCGTATTTCAGGCGTAGCCAATACCTTGCAGTTTGGCTACTGGGTGATGGAAAACGAACACTTCATCAATGGTAATTTCGATACTAAATTCATCGACAATTATTTCAAGCCAGAGTATCTGCAAATGTCATATGATCAGAATCTTGAAGAAGCTTTGGGACTAGTTGCTGCCTACGTGTTTTCCAGTCAGGCGCCTACAGAAACTGCCCAAACTGCCACTAAAGGCGCTGAGACCGAATGGTACCGCAAGCGCAGAACTATGCGTTAGTTCCTGATGTTTGCTGTTAAGCAAATCAAAAAAAATGACTAATTTTGCAACTTTATGTCGAAAGTCAGAGTCAGATTTGCTCCTAGTCCTACCGGACCCCTGCACATAGGTGGTGTGCGTACAGCCTTATTTAATTATTTATTTGCCCGTCAGCAAGGCGGCGATATGATTCTTAGAATCGAGGATACCGATCAGCAGCGTTTTGTGCCTGGTGCGGAACAGTACATCATCGATTCGCTGACCTGGGCGGGTATAAAATTCGATGAGGGTACCCACATTGGTGGTCCCTGCGAGCCATACCGTCAGAGCGACCGCAAAGGAATGTACCGTCAGTATGCCGATCAGTTGCTTGCCGCTGGTCATGCCTACTACGCTTTCGATACTTCTGAAGAACTGGATGCTATGAGAGAGAAACTCAAGGCTGGTGGAATGGCAGCGCAGTACGATGCAGTAAGTCGCATGAGCATGAAGAACTCGCTTACGCTTTCTGAGGATGAGGTAAATCGTCGTTTAGAAGCTGGAGATCCTTATGTAATCCGTATCAAATTGCCACGTAAAGAAGAGGTTAGGTTCCATGATTTAATTCGCGGTTGGGTAGTGGTGCAAACTTCTGCCATGGATGATAAAGTTCTGTTTAAATCTGATGGTATGCCAACCTACCACTTAGCGAATGTAGTGGATGATTATACCATGAAAATTACTCACGTCATCAGAGGTGAGGAATGGTTGCCTTCTGCGCCTTTGCACGTCATGTTGTATAAATATTTCGGATGGGAAGATGTAATGCCAAAATTTGCGCATTTGCCATTAATTTTAAAGCCAGATGGTAATGGTAAACTCAGCAAAAGAGACGGTGATCGTCTGGGATTCCCTGTTTTCCCGATGGAGTGGAAAGACCCTGCGACTGGCGAAATTAGCAGTGGATACAGAGAGAAAGGCTATGAGCCGGAAGCAGTAATCAATATGCTGGCATTACTTGGCTGGCATACATCTGATAACAGAGAGATTTTCTCAATGGAAGAACTGATTCAGTTGTTCAGCATCGAGAAAATAAGTAAAAACGGTGCCAAATTCGATCCTGAGAAAGCTAAATGGTTCAATCATCAGCATTTGATGATTAAAGACAATAAAGAAATTGCATCAGCCATTATCGATGATGTAAAGGCCAGAGGTTATGAAACAACGCTTGACTATCTGACACAGGTTGTTGCACTGGTAAAAGAAAAAGTAAATTTCAAAAATGAAATCGCCGATAAATGTGCGTTTTTCTTTGAAGCGCCAAAGGTATATGACGAGCAGGTGATTGCTAAGAAATGGAATGCTCAGGTTTCTGAGTATCTCGGAAGTTTTGCCGATGAGCTTGCTTCTATGGAGATGTTATCGGTGCAGGAAATAGAGCATAAATTTAAAGATGGTGCTCAGGCGAAAGGAATCAATCCGGGTAGTTTAATGCAGCCTTTAAGGGTGTGTTTAAGTGGTGAAGCTGGCGGACCACCTTTGTTTGATATGTTGAAACTAATTGGTGTTAGCGGTAGTGCGGAGCGAATTAAGGCTGCAATTTCTGCTATATCCGGAAAAGCTCAATAATGAAGAATAAACTTTCTATATCGCTTTTATTTGCAATACTATTAGGTCTGGGATCTTGTCAGTTTGCAACATTTACAGAACGTCCAGGTGTGATTGTGAAATCTTATCCTGAGGCTATGTATGGCACCTACCAGCATATAGAAAAGGATAATGGTGTGAGTGATACGCATACCTTAGTGATTGGTCCCACAGGTGCCAGTGTCAATGATGGAATAATAAGAGGAATTGTCAATCTTTCTGATTCAAGCAGTTCACTGAGTCATTTGGGGGATTTCTACTATCTGAACGTCAAACAGACAGACAGTACAGGTCGTTACACCTATTTTGTGTATCCTTTTGAGTTCGATTCAAAAACCATTTACATATATAAAATACTTCTGAGTAAGAAGAGTATAAAACGTATGAAGAAAGCTGGTTTGAGCATCAGTACCCGTCAGAACGGCGAATATGTGATGGAAAACATGGCCTTCAAGAAATATGTAGAGAAGCACATGAAGCGCAGCGATGCTATAAAATTTAAAAAAGTTCAAAAATGAGTTCAATAAACAGACCTATCAGAGTGTTAATCGCTAAAGTCGGCCTCGATGGTCACGATCGCGGAGCAAAGGTTATTGCAACAGCATTAAGAGATGCTGGCATGGAAGTTATCTATACTGGTTTGCGTCAGACACCAGAGATGGTGGTAAATGCGGCTTTGCAGGAAGATGTCGACGTCATTGGCGTTAGTATCTTATCGGGAGCGCACAATACTGTTTTCCCTAAGATCATTGATACCATGAAGCAAAAGCAATTAGAAGATGTGCTGTTGATTGGTGGAGGTATTATTCCGGATGACGATATGAAGACATTGAATGAACAGGGTGTTGCCCGTTTGTTTCCTCCCGGAACAGCAACCTCAGATATTGTAAGTTATATCACCGGATGGGTGAGCGAGAAAAGAGCTTAAACATATCAAACAAAAAAGCCGTCATTGTTTATATGACGGCTTTTTTTATTAATTCGCCAGAGCGGCTCTGAACCATAGTTCTGGCACTTCTCCCTGTTTGGCTATC
>JBJTNS010000195.1:0-2872 GCA_046074245.1 Chitinophagaceae bacterium
TGGTTAAAAGACAACCACATGGATTATGGCAGAGCCAGCAGTATGGCGAAGTTATTTGCATCTGAAGTGGCTATGAAAACCACTGTAGAAGCAGTTCAGATCCATGGCGGTTACGGTTACGTAAAAGAGTACCACGTTGAGCGTTTAATGCGTGATGCTAAGATCACTCAGATTTACGAAGGTACCAGCGAAGTACAAAGAGTTGTTATTTCAAGAGATATTTTGAAATAAGGCAATAACAAATAATTACAGAATGCAGGGATTGGTGAAAACTGGTCCCTGTTTTTTTTTAGTGAGATTCTGTACGGATATTAGATTTTATAATTTCTAATTCAACCGGCTTTTTATAAAGGAAAACATCCAGCCAGGCTTTGATAATTTCTGAGATGTTTTTTTCAACCAGCAAATGAAACAGTTCGCGATCTTCAGGGTCGAGCTCCTTTTCAACAGGGATAAAGAGGATATCATCAACCAGACCATTTTTGAAGGTAACAGACATGGCGCTTTCGGTATCATTACGGCGAGCGTGCACAACAATGGGTAACTCGGCCTTATCTTTAAAATAGACTTCTAAACCGTAATAATCATAGATCCGAACCATTTGTGTAAGAAAATTCTCAACAAATTTAAACAAAAATATTGGTTTAAAAAGTAAAAATTTCATAAATAGCGCCGAATGTTTTAAGAATTGGAGCTTAAAAATACCATGACATTTTCTGCAAATGACCTATATTTGTTTAATGACAGAAGCCATTCAACTACTCGAAGAGATGAACGATTACAATGCCAGGGTGAACGCCGATTTTGTGCAGCATCTTATTAAAGAACAGCCATCTTCTGAACGCATTGCCACCCTGATGTCACACATCGTAAGTGCCCATCAGATCTGGCTTGAGCGCATGTCGGGCAAGAGCATGTCAGTTAAAGTATTTGAAACTAGGTCTTATAGCGAATTACTGGAACAGATAGAGAGTAACAGACGAATTACCAGCGAGATTTTAAGGGATCGATCATTGTCTGACAGCATTACCTATGTCAATACCAAAAGACAGCGTTTTTCGAATACAATAAAGGAGATGTTTTTACATTTGTTCAATCACAGTTCCTATCACCGTGGTCAGATCAATCAGCTTTTAGTAGCAGAGGGTAAACAGGCTATGGTATCCGATTATATTGTCTATAACCGGACAGAGTTATTTGATTAATGAATGAGTTTATAATGCCATTCTATTCCTGCAACAAAATGCCTGGTTAAACCATCTGGTCTTTCATTTCTGGTAATCATCGGAGCAGCAAAACTCAGGCGCATAACACTGGATTTTGACAACTCTGCAATAAGACCTGCACCGGTGTTGAGTGTTAGTCCCGACGACTGTTTATACACTAATTTCTCGCCATTAAAACCTGAATGCGTATCATCTCCTACATGATAAATCGGGATAAAATTAGCAAACAAAGCGATTGATTGGTTCAATTCAAATTTCTTTTCTATCCGGGCTACGATATCTGCCTTGCGTTTTAAATTATCTGAGTAGAAATAGCCAGAAGCATTAGGCACCATGCTGGCATACCATGCATTAAAGTTGTTGTGATTATTTTGAATAAGCGGGAGTTGAAAGCCAAGAGCAAATTGCCATACAGAATGATAGCGGATATCCATCCCTGTCAAGACATCAAAAGTGCCTAATCCAGTTTGATAGGGCATGGGTAAAGAAGTTGGTGGTCCGGGATTAGTTACAATATCAATATTTCCAGCATTGGTATTACCTGTTGGCACTCTGAAGCCCAGATTAAAATTATAGATCAGATCATCCGAAACACGGTGCTTATAGTTGCCTGTTAGAACTAAATCGCCGATACCCTGATTAGAGCCAAGATTGCCGGAGGTATTGATCCAGGGCATTTTTACCTGTACCAGTAATTTATCTGAAAAGCGTCTGCTAATTTCCAGTTGTTGCGTAAAAATATCAACTTTCTGGTCGCCCTGACCGTATTGAGAGTTAATGCCGAAGCGCCATTTTTCGTCGGAGGCACCATTATCTTTCATGCTTCCGGCGGTGCATAAACCAGCATCACTGCAGCCTTGAGATTTGAGATTTTGACTGATAAAAGTCAGCAGAACAATAAGTATTATTTTTTTGGACATTTTACAAATATCGGGCATTCATTTTACAAATCATGGGCAATTCTGTTCTCGACCTGCTCAAAACAAAAATACCTTAAAATACACATAATCAGATACATATACCACTGTTGAAAAATAATTTTCCACAAAGTGGAGAAAAGTGGAGAAAAGTGGATTTTTTGAATTTATCTTTACCGAATAATTTTTTAATCCTGAATGGCTAGGTTTATCGGAGAGTTTGAATGCAAAATTGACAGCAAGGGTCGTATAATCTTGCCGGCGAAGTTGCGTTCGCAGATTCCTGACAAGGATGCCAAGGCCATGGTGATTAACCGCGGATTTGAAAAATGTTTGGTCTTGTATACCTCGGCAGACTGGAATATGGAGACAGAGAAATTATCTGTGCTCAACGATTTCAATCGTGCAGCAAGAAAGTTCATCAGACAGTTTAACAATGGGGCCAACATTGTACCGATTGATGCCAGCAGTCGTATCAATATCCCGAACAATCTTATCGAGTATGCTTCATTGAAAGGTGATATTATTATTTCGTGTTACAATCACAAGATTGAGATCTGGGATAAGAAACACTACGAAGAGGAACTCAAGTTTGATGATGAAGAATTCTCGAAAATGGCAGAGGATTTAATGGGGGGAGGTAATGGCAATAAAGCAATTATAGGATTCGAAACTGATGGTAAAGACGACTGAAGCATACCACTTGCCGGTGATGCTGAATGAGTGCAT
>JBJTNS010000196.1:0-3711 GCA_046074245.1 Chitinophagaceae bacterium
AAAAAAACTGTCAAGAAATTGACAGTTTTTTTGTTTAAAGTATTTTTTAATATTTTTTTTGTAAATATGTTTTCTTTAAAAAAATAATTCTTACTTTTTTTACAACTATTTAATTATTATAAAAGAGAATTTAAACCAGAAAAGTTAAGAAATTTATTGTTTAAGATTATATTACTATTAGTTCTGTTTATAGATGATAATATTCTTGATTTTCAATACATTAAAATTGTATAATATCTAAATAATAATCGATTTTAATCTTAATAATGGGTAAAATATCATTCATAATTAAGTAGTTATGTATTCGTTTAAGAAAAATTAAACCATAGTTAAACAAAATAGATGCAACAAAAATCACACTTACATCATCTTTGCTGTATGAAAACGAATCAAGCCACCTTACCTAATACCGACTTTGAAATATTATTAAGAGATGAATCAAAATCTCTAAAGGCCTTAGCGATGCAACTGAGCAGAAATCAGGATGACGCCAAAGACCTTGTTCAGGACACCATGTTAAAAGCATTGCGATACAGAGAGAAATTTACAGAGGGCAGCAATATTAAAGCCTGGTTGTTCACCATCTTGCGCAATAGTTTTATCAATCAGTATCGCAGAACTGCCAAGCGCAACACTTTCATAGACACAACAGATAACACTTTCTTTCTGGACATCCCTTCACACAAATCAGAAAACATTGCTGAGTTAACTTTTATCAGAAAGGATTTACAAACAGCTATTCAATCATTGCCAATAGACCTTAAGGTTACATTCATGTTAAACATGGAAGGTTTCAAGTATCATGAGATTGCTGAGGAGTTGAACATTCCGATTGGAACTGTTAAAACGCGTATATTTGTGGCCAGAAGAATTCTCCGCGACAAACTAAAAGTATACGGAGAAGACTTCAGACAGAGCAAAACCGCAAATGAATAGTTTATATCTTTGGATTAACATTGCCACATTTACTTTTCCGCTTCTTTTGTCATTTGACAAGAAAGTAGCATTCTATAAGAAATGGCCGACATTATTGCCGGCCATTGTCATTACTGGTATAGTTTTTTTGGTTTGGGATCAGTGGTTTGCGGTAATGGACATCTGGGGTTTCAATGCCGTTTATCTGAGCGGTTATTATCTAGGCGAGCTTCCGGTTGAGGAAGTTATGTTTTTCCTTACGGTTCCCTATGCCTGTGTATTTATATACGAATGTCTAAGGGCTTATATAAAGCACAGTGAGACATTTGAGGAACTTTACCGCTGGTTTACTTTATTGTTTTTCGGTATTTCAATAACTTTACTTTACTGGTTCAACGACCGATTGTATACTGCTATTACCTGTATTGTTTTAACATTAATGTTAGGCACGCACTTAACCGTTATCAGACGCAGGTATATGAGCTGGTTTTACTTTGCTTTTATGGTATCATTAATTCCAATGCTGATTGTCAACGGGATTTTAACCTACAAACCTATTGTGTATTATAACGATGCCGAGAACATGGGACTGCGTTTAGGCAGTATTCCGGTAGAAGATTTTTTATACAACATGACCATGTTTGTCATGTGCATTGGACTATATGAGTGGTTTAATCGTTTGCGTCTCCGACGCCAGTTACACCCCCTGAAACAATCATCTTAAACACCTCAGTAGGATTAGCGTTCAGCGGTTTTATCTTTTCATTTTTCACAAAATACAAGTCACCGACAAAACCGTATGACTTCGGAAAATAGACAGCAGAGAAGCCATCAAGACCGATATTTTTCAGTTCTTTCTGCGTAATAAATCCAACTTTATAAACCCCATCAGCAGCCAGTTCAACGATTACAGGTTCAGAGAATTTTTTCTTTTCACCTACAAATGCCTCCATGATATCTTTAACTGACGAATACAGGAATTTGATTCCAGGCGTTTTTTCCAGCCACTCATCAAACCAGTTCAAAATTGGTTGAACGATGTAACTGGAACCTATCCATCCAATCAATAAAATGATTGACAGAATAATCACAATACCCAGTCCGGGTACATGATCTTTTCCAAGCAAACCATCAATGGTTTCGAACAACCAAACAATGATTGCAATTGTCGCTGCAACCGGAATACTGATCAGTAAACCACGCAAAAAATAATTCAGCAGCCGGTTAATGAGACGTTTTCTTCTTAAGCTTGATTTAAAGTTGTTCATTGTAGTATTTTAAGAGGTCCTGACCAATATCTTTTCTATAATATTTATTTTCAAACTGAACTTTAGCAGCATTTTCCATTGCTTTTCCGAGAGCATCCTGCATAGAATTTCCGAGAGCAGATACAGCAATCACGCGACCACCATTCGTACGTATAGTACCATTGTCTAAAATAGTGCCCGCATGGTAAGCTTTTGCATCATTGATCTGTTCCAGGCCACTTATTTCATAGCCTTTCCCGAAAGTTTCAGGATAGCCACCTGAAACGAGGAATACAGTTACTGCATGCTGAGGATTTATTTTAAGAGTTTGAGTTTTTAACTGACCAGAACTAGCAGCTTTATACAATTCGACATGGTCATTTTGAATTCTGTGCAGAACTACTTCCGTTTCAGGGTCGCCCATTCTGCAGTTGTATTCAATTACTTTGGGTGTGCCATCACAGTTCATCAGACCGATAAAAATAAAGCCGGTATATGGAATTCCATCAGCTTTCAAGCCAGAAATAGTGGGGTCAACAATCGTTGATTTAACCTTATTTAGAAATACTTCATCGGCAAAAGGCACTGGAGAAACGGCGCCCATACCACCGGTATTTAAACCAGTATCGCCCTCACCTATTCTCTTATAGTCTTTTGCTTCTGGCAGCAACATATAATCGGTACCATCTGTAAGCACGAAGCAGCTCATTTCAATACCGTGTAAAAACTCTTCAATAACAACAGTATTGCCAGCAGCACCAAATTTTCCATTCAGCATATCGTGTAAGGATTGTTTAGCCTGCAGAATATCAGCTTCAATCAGCACACCTTTACCAGCAGCTAAACCATCGGCTTTGAGTACATAAGGTGCTTTCAGAGTATCCAGAAAATCACATCCTTCATGATAGGTTTCGGCAGTTACGCTCAGATAAGCAGCTGTTGGCACACCATGTTTTTTCATAAAGATTTTAGAGAAATCTTTACTGCCTTCGAGCATTGCACCCTCTTTAGAGGGTCCCAGGATAAGAATATGTTTGATAGACTCTGTAGACTTCACGAAATCGACGATACCAGCAACAAGTGGATCTTCGT
The DNA here is from genome assembly GCA_046074245.1 of Chitinophagaceae bacterium. GTDB lineage: Bacteria > Bacteroidota > Bacteroidia > NS11-12g > UBA955 > JABMMZ01. The sequence goes on from JBJTNS010000196.1 coordinate 3,255, forward strand.
TACCAGGAATAATCATATCGATCTGATGTTCGATACATACTTTTTCTATAGCAGGGAAATCCAGAGGAGAAACATTAAGATTTTGGCCACAAGAGGCAGTACCGGCGTTACCGGGAGCAATAAACAGTTTTTGGCAAAGGGGACTTTCGCTGATTTTTGTAGCGAAGACATGTTCTCTTCCGCCACTTCCCAGAATAAGAATATTCATGTTGCAATATTACTATTAATCAACTAAAAGTTATGAGATAAAAGTCAACACTCAATCAGAAACTCACAAAACACAACAAAGCTAAAAAGTAATCAACCCTATTAAAAAAACATTTGCAAAATGGTTTTTTAAAATTACCTTTGCACACCTTTAAAAAAGGCTATGCCCAGGTGGCGGAATTGGTAGACGCGCTGGTCTCAAACACCTGTGGGTTCACCCCCGTACCGGTTCGACTCCGGTCCTGGGCAC
>JBJTNS010000197.1:0-7156 GCA_046074245.1 Chitinophagaceae bacterium
CGCTTTAAAGCTGGACGGCAGACAAGACGAATTTGCATTGAATTCTAACAAGGACATCAAAGCTTTTGCAGATTATTTAAACGGATTAGTGGAGAGTGGCGAATTGCCTTGTCAGATGGATATGGTTCGTTTATACGAAGATATCGGCAGGGGATTGTATTTCGACAGCAGCATACCTCAGGGTTTTGGTGTAGGAAGTAGCGGTGCTCTGGTAGCGTCTATTTACGATACCTATTGCTCTGACAAAATAGCCATTCAATCGAATCAAAGTGGAACGGAGATACTGGCACTTAAGCAGATTTTCAGCAAACTCGAATCGTTTTTCCATGGTAAAAGCTCTGGTTTAGATCCATTAATTTGCTATCTGAATTTACCAGTTCTGATTAAATCTAAAACTAATCTGGACACTGTCGGTTTACCAACACCTAACGAGGCTGGTAAAGGTGCCATTTTCTTAATGGACAGCGGCATTCCTGGACAAACCCAGAACATGGTATCAATCTTCCTGGAAAAATGCAAGAATGAAGGATTCAGACACATTATTAAGCATCAGTTTAAGAAATACAACGACGAGTGTATCGATGCATTTTTAAAGAAAGACTTTAAGCCATTGTTTCATTCTTTGAAACAATTGTCTCAGTTGGTATACGACAACTTCAGTCCGATGATTCCAGATAACTACAAAACACTCTGGAAGGAAGGCATAGACAGCAATAGCTATTACCTGAAGTTATGTGGCAGTGGTGGTGGTGGATTCATTCTCGGATTTACTGAGGATTTCGAAAAAGCTTCTGAAAAATTAAAGAACCAGCAATTGCAGGTGATTTATAAATTCTAAAAGGACTATGACAGAATCTCGCCAGGCTGTCACGAAAAAACCATTGGCTTTCAAGCTTATTGCTTTATTATCAATTGTACGCTGGTACAATATTCTTCTTACAATTTTCGCTCAGTATCTTTCAGCATTTGTATTGATGAGGGACGATCCTCAAACCTTACATGATCTGATAATTGATTTTAAACTCCATGGTATTGTACTGGCCTCTGTATTTAGTATAGCAGGTGGATTTATCATCAACAATTTTTATGATTTCGAAAAGGACCTGATTAACCGGCCACAGGTAACACTATTTAATAAGTGGGTAAGCAAAAGGAGATTGTTAAATTTTTATATAGGTTTTAACATCGCTTCACTGGTTATAGCATTTTTATCATCCTTTAAGATTGGCGTATTTTTCACTGTATTTATAGCAGCATTGTGGTTGTATTCGCATAAACTTCAGAAGATGTCATTTATAAAAGAGCTGGCGGCGTCTGTATTAAGTATTGCCTGTTTCTTTGCTGTATTATTGCATTTCTCGAGATATTATCCTTTTATTTTTATTTACGGAGCGTTTTATATGAGCATCATTTACAGTCGCGAGATTGTAAAACAGTTTATCAATTATAATGGCGATCTGGTACTCAATATTCAGTCGTTGCCCGTATCTCTGGGATTAGAGAAGGCAAGGTCTTTTTTAGGCTTTGTGATGGTATTGTCATTCTCTGGTGGTGCTGGAATTATCTTGCACGACGGACTGAGCACCAGAAATTATTTCATTCTTTTAGCCTTATTTGTTACAGCTTTATCTGGCTTTCTGATTCATAAAAATCAGTTTAAAGCAGTCAATACCATGTATAAAATTATCATGGTACTTGGAATATTAAATATTCTATTGATGTAAGATTAGCTCAGCTGGTTAATTACCAGGTTAGGGAAGATGCTCAACGCAATTAGTCCCAGTGCACACAAAACCAGAATAATTTTCTGAGAGGTAGTGATACTGATAGGCGCTTCGTCGGACTCGTGACCGAACATAGCGATGATGACCTTGAAGTAGTAGTAAACTGCGATTAGAGAACCTGCGATACCAATTAAAGCCAGCCACATATATCCATTATCTATGGCAGCTGTAAAGACCATATACTTAGCCATAAAACCAGCTAATGGCGGAATACCTGACATAGAGAGCATGGCAAAAGCAAAGACACCAGCTAACCAGCGGTTTCTTCTGATAAGACCTTTGAAAGCATCAATATCTTCTTTACCATTAGATTGAGTTCTGACGATTTCGAAGATAGAGAAGGCAGCGATACTGGAGATGCTATACACCAGCACGTAGTACAACAAGATACCTGAAGTATTTGATGACATACAAAGCAATGTTATCATCATAAAACCGGCATGAGCAATACTTGAGTAAGCCAGTAACCTTTTCAAGTTGGTTTGAACAGCTGCGGTGAAGTTGGCGATAAGCAGTGTTAGCGCAGCGATAGCAGCGAATACAATTTTGTATTCTGTTTGCATCGATGCAAAGGTGGTATTAAACAAACGGTAGAAGGCAGCAAAGGCAACAGTTTTAACCACAGTGGCCATGAATGCAGTGATATAGCTAGGAGCGCCCTGATAGACATCCGGAGCCCAGAAATGGAACGGAGCAGCAGATACTTTGAAAGCCATCGCCACCAGCATCAGCAACATACCAGTAAATGCCAGCGCATTGATATTGCCTTCACTTAATTTAGAAGCAATAACGCTGTTTTGGAATGACCCGGTAGCGCCGTAAATAAGAGCAATACCAAATAATAAGAAGGCAGTAGCAAAAGCACCCAGTAAGAAATATTTGAATGCGGCTTCGTTAGATGACAATTTAGTTTTATCGCTACCTACAAGAACAAAGAGCGGAATAGACAAAATTTCTATGCCTAAGAAAAGCATAGACATATTGGAATAAGACAAAAGCACCAGACCACCGCACATGGAAAATAAAACCAGAGAAAAATGGTCTGAGAAGTTATTGTCGTTATTGAAGTAACTGCTTGCAGAGATAAACCAAAGGATAGCAGATACAGACATCACGATGTTAAAGGCCAGGGCAAAGTTGTCCATGAGCATCATGCCGTACACATCTTCATTCAGATTCCAGTCGGCAATACTTAAACCGATATTACCCAGTAAGCCAAGGATAACGATGAATAAAAATCCTTTTCTCAGGTTTAACAATCCCGACAAAAGCGACAATACGCCTAGTCCCGATATTAATAGTAACTCTTTCATTATTGAATGCCTTGTAATAAAGTTTGAACAGAACTTTCGGTAATTCCTAAAACAATTTTAGGATACACACCCAGTCCGATAATTAGTGTAACGATGATAATTAATGTGATTTTCTCCTGCAGGGTTAATTTGGTAAATCCGGCAGTGAGTTGATTAGTTTCTCCCAGCATCATGGTTTGGTAGGATCTGAACATATAGACCACACCGAGAATGATACTTAAACCAGCGAAAGAAGCGGCTATTGCATTGGTTTGGAACAAACCGATTATTAACAGGAATTCGCCAACGAAACCATTGGTAAATGGAAGTGCTACCACGCTTAAAACGATGATGAAGAACAAGAAGGCAAAGCTTGAATCTAGGCCTCTGATACCACCCAGTTTTTTCATTTCTGTGGTGCCCATTCTCAGGAAGAGGATATCGAAAACGAAGAACAAGCCAACGGTGTTGATACCGTGACTGAGCATTTCCATTAAACTACCTTGTAAACTCTGAGCATTGCAGGCGATGATACCAGCAGAAATTAAGCCCATGTGAGCGATAGAAGAATAGGCGATAAGGTATTTAAAGTCTTTCTGAACAATAGAGATGAAAGAAGCGTAAAGAATAGAAATTACTGACAATACGATGAGAATATAACCATATTCATGAATACCTGCAGGTACCATTGGCAGTACCCAGCGGATAAGACCATAAGTTGCCATTTTAGACATGATACCAGAGAGCATCATCACACCTGGTGTTGGTGCCACGTAGTAGGTATCTGGCTGCCAGGTATGGAATGGGAAGATCGGCATCTTGATAGCAAAAGCCAGGAAGAATGCAGCCATCACCCAAGCTTGTTCTGTTACTGGCAATTCTCTGCCGGCAGCGTATAAAGCCTGAATATCGAAACTTCTGTCTGGTGTTTGCAGGTACACATAAATTAATGCCACCAGCATAAATAAACTACCAAACAGGGTATAGATAAAAAATTTGAAAGTAATTTTTTGTCTGTTGTTACCACCCCACATTAAGATGATGAAATAGATCGGAATGAGGGCTACTTCCCAGAACAGGTAGAACAGAAAACCATCCATGGCAACGAAAGAGCCGATGATAGATCCCTGCATCAGGAACATCAATCCGTAAAGTGTATGCAGATTGTTATAGTTTCTGTTGAAAGAAGCATACATGATTAATGGCATCAGTAAAGTAGATAGCAGCACCATCAGCATGCTGATACCATCGGTATTGATATGGAATCTGATACCAATTTCTGCCAGCCAAGGAAGATCCATGTTTAGCAGGGTAGTCTGACCAGTTTGAACGGCATTTAAAGTGGCAAATGCAACTGCCAGTTCTGCCACAGAAGCAGTAAAGGCGATTGCTTTAGCATGGGTTCTTCCGAAAGCAAAAAGCAAGATAGAACTAAGAATCGGAATCAGTATAAGTAGTAATGTCAGCATGGCTATCAGAAGATAAAGATTGAAAAGATTAAAATTACAGCAATAACAAAAGTGATGGCATAGGCGTTGATGTTACCGCTTTGCAGTTGTCTGACAAAGGCGCCACCTTTTACCACTACTTGTCCGAAGCCATTCACCAGACCGTTAACGATTTTGTTATCAAAGAAGTTTTGAAGGAAAGCTGATAACGCATCCAGCGGACGGGTAATAAAGTTGTGATAAAATTCGTCTATGAAATATTTGTTGTAAATAAGTTTTTGAACAGCTGGTCTTTCAGCATTTTCTGCCATTGGTAATGTTGCTTTAGTTACGTATAAATGACGTGCTATCAGGATTACAATAACTACCAGAGCAGTGGTGATTCCCATCATAGTCAACTCAGTTGACAAAGTCACATGAGAGGTGGTTTTACCTAGAACAGGTTCAAGGTAATGATCAAACCAATTGTGGATTCCCAGTTTTTCACCAAGAGCGTGAGGGAAACCAATGAAACCAGCGAAGGCTGCAAATACCGACAATACCACCAATGGCATGGTCATGGTAAATGGAGATTCGTGCAGGTGGTGTTCTTGTTCGTGTGTACCTCTGAATTTACCGTGGAAGGTAAGGAAGAACAAGCGGAACATGTAGAAAGCCGTCATCAGCGACACCAACATACCCAGAACAAACAGGGTAGGATTTTGTGCCAGTGCTTCACTTAAAATCTGGTCCTTACTAAAGAAACCAGCCAGAGGAGGAATACCTGAGATAGCGATGGTGCCGATGAGGAAAGTCGTGTAGGTTACAGGCATGTGTTTTTTCAGTCCGCCCATTTTACGAATATCCTGTTCGCCACCCATAGAGTGGATTACAGATCCAGAACCAAGGAATAACAGTGCTTTAAAGAAAGCGTGAGTCACCACATGGAATACAGCAGCGGTATAGGCACCCAATCCGAGGGCCAGGAACATCAGTCCTAGTTGTGACACGGTAGAATAAGCCAGCACCTTTTTAATATCATTTTGAAACAGACCGATACTAGCACCAAGGAGGGCAGTTGCGGTACCGATGATGGCAACGAGTTGCATGGTTTCAGGACTCATACTGAAGAGCACATTGGTACGAGCCACCATATAAATACCAGCCGTTACCATGGTAGCAGCGTGGATTAGGGCAGATACCGGCGTTGGTCCCGCCATCGCATCTGGTAACCAGGTATAGAGCGGAATCTGAGCACTTTTACCCATGGCACCGATGAATAGACAAACAGTGATGATGGTGATAGTAGTAGCATCAAAAGAGAACTGCGACATAAAACCAGGCTGGAACAGTTGTGTGTAATTCAGTGTTCCGAAGGTAAAGAATATAAGACACATGGCGATTAAAAAGCCAAGGTCGCCGACACGGTTCATAACGAAAGCTTTTTTAGCTGCATCATTATTTTTCTGATCTTTAAACCAGAAGCCGATGAGCATGAAAGAGCAGAAGCCTACACCTTCCCAACCGATGAACATCACCAGGAAGTTATTTCCCAGAACCAACACCAGCATGAAGAAGATGAAAAAATCAAGATAAGCGAAGAATCTTCTGAAGCCATCATCATCTTTCATATATCCGATAGAGAACACGTGGATGAGGAAACCTACACCAGTGATTACTAATAAGAATATTGAAGACAGAGGATCGAGCAGGAAAGAGAATCCAGCTTTAAAGTTACCGGCGCTGATCCAGTCGAATATAGACACTTCGACAGGGTGGAAGTGCGACGACTGAGAAACGAAAATCAGTACAGAGTCGATAAAGCTGAGTAAAACACCGGTGCAGGCAAAGATGGCGGCATGGGTTTTAGTGAGTCTCCTGTTCAGCAAACCAATCAGAGCAAAACTGATCAGAGGAAATAAGGGGATGAGTTTAACAAGTTGTTCCATTCTTTATATTTCTATCGACGTACTATTAGAATTTTAATTGGTTTAAAACTTCCGTATCGGAGGTGTTGGCGTTTCTGTATATCATGATGAGAATAGCTAAACCAACAGCTACTTCTGCCGCGGCAACTGCAATGATGAAGAACACGAAAACCTGTGCACTGTTGTCGCCCATATAACTTGAGAAAGCCACAAGTAAAAGGTTAACAGCATTAAGCATAAGCTCTATGCACATAAACATGATAATGGCATTTCGTCTGATCATTACTCCAAGTGCACCAATGCTAAACATAGCGGCACTGAGCATGATATAATACGAAAGCGGAATACCTGATATAGATTGTATTAATTCCATTATTGTAAGTTCTTTTTAGATAAATAAACAGCGCCAACCATGGCAGATAAAAACAAGACGGATGACACTTCAAATGGTAAAAGGAATTGACCAAAGAGCACTTTACCTAAAGCTTCAACGGTTCCAATACCTTCCTTAGTGGTCAACTCTGGAGTATTTACCACAGCGCCTTTCAGTGCACCAATAATGGTGGTTAACATCAAACCAATAGCGACAATAGCGATGACCTGAACATAGGTTTTCTTTTTAGGTTCGGCTTCCTGGTTGAGGTTCAGCATCATGATCACATAGAGGAACAAGACCATGATCGCGCCGGCATATACAATAATGTGTACGGCTGCAAGGAATTGTG
>JBJTNS010000198.1:0-2836 GCA_046074245.1 Chitinophagaceae bacterium
TTTCAAGGTACTGGGACAATGTATTTGGTTCTATCATGAAAGAAGAGTATTTCAAAATGGGCAAGAAGGATGGCGTCTGGCTAACTTTCAATGAAGCTGGAGACACCTTAACCCTGTATACTTATGAAAATGATCTGCTCAACGGTCCGTATAAAAAATACTACTCTGGTGTCATAGATGAAGGTGATGCGAATAATGGGAAAGACGATGTATATGACCCTTCAAAATCTAAAAAACGCTATGTGCGTGCTCTTGATGAGACTGGCAATTATAAAGATGGAAAGCTCGATGGTGAATTTAAAACTGGTCTCTACAATAAGGCAAGTCGCGCAGAAGGAACATATTCTATGGGTACAATGGTAGGAGAGTGGAAGTATTACAACGAAAAAGGTAAAGTTGTATTACATGAAAAGTACGATGATAATGGCGAATTAATTTATCAGAAGCCTAAACTTCAACCCCTTAAAACTGACGATTAGTTATTTCATCCTGGCTTTAAATAAAGCCTCAAATTCTTCCATTTTTGGCTGGATGACCAGTCTGCAATAGGGCTGGTTTTTATTATTCTCATAATAGTCCTGGTGACTGATTTCAGCTTTGTAAAAGACTTTGAACGGTTCTACACTCGTAACAATCGGATCTGTATATACCCTCGAATTACTGAGGTCTTTTATTAATGATAAAGCTTCATCTCTTTGTTTGTCGTTATGGTAGAGAATGATTGAACGATACTGAGTGCCCACATCTGCTCCCTGCTGGTTGAGAGTTGTTGGATCGTGAAAGGTAAAATAGATTTTAAAAATCTCATCCAGACTGGTTTGGTGAATGTCGTAAATAATTTGAACGACTTCTGCATGATTGGTGCTGCCGGTACATACTTCTTTATAACTTGGATTGGCTACTAAACCGCCAGAGTATCCAGATTCAACTGAAACAACTCCTTTTAATTTTTCAAATACTGCTTCTAAGCACCAGAAACAACCTCCTCCCAATGTAATGGTATCTGTCTCGGATACTTTAAAGGCGTTTGATTTTACAAAGTTTAAGGATACTGAATTAACGCAGTAGCGTTTGCCGGTGCTGGTAGGACCATCGTCGAACAGGTGACCGAGGTGACCGCCACAATTGCCACAGAGAATTTCTAGTCGACTCATTCCATGCGAGAAATCCATTTGAGTTTTTACTTTTCCTCCAGCTACTTCTTCATCAAAACTTGGCCAGCCACAATCAGAATCAAATTTGCGGTCAGAGCGGAACAAAGGATTTCCACAGGCCACACAGGTATAGTACCCTGTATCTTTATGCATCAGCCACTCGCCGGTAAAAGGCGACTCAGTGCCTTTTTCTCTGAGAATATGGTATTGTTCTTCCGTAAGTCGCTCTCTCCAGAACTTGCTTGATTTAGAGGCCAGTGAAGTGTCGGCCACTGGCATAGAATCAGAGAAAGATACTGAAGCGGATTGGTTACTGCTGTTTTTCTGGGCGCAGGCACTCAAACCAACAGAGGCAACGACAAGTAAACTTAATAGGAATTTGAAAGTAGGCATAACAGTGTTTTAATATCTAACAAGATTAACACACTTATCGTATATCTGTTTGCCAGAGATAGATAAAACTATAAGAATTGACGATAACAGCGATTAATTCAGGATATCACCAGAATCGTTAAAGATACTGAAATTGGTAAGGTGGAAGTTACTGTCTTCTACAATTTTTACCCATTTCTTATGTTTCCAGAACCATTGAAAACGAACACTTTTAAAGCCGCCTTTAGTAAGGTATGCTTTAATAATAGGGTTAACCTTAAGTGTCAGTTTAGTGATATTTTGAGTATCCCAGATATAGCTCAGTTTCTCTTCAATATTATCGCTAAGCAACATACTGGAAACGACATTACCAGTGCCATTGCAACTCGGACAAAGTTCGCTGGTGTTGATATTGATTTCCGGACGAACTCGTTCTCTGGTAATCTGTACCAGACCAAATTTACTCATAGGCAGTATATTGTGCTTAGAGCGGTCGGGTTTCATGGCCAGAGTGAGAGCGTCGAGAAGTTCTTTTCTGTGGTTCGGATTTTTGAGATCGATAAAGTCAATAACAATAATACCACCCAGATCTCTCAGACGCAGTTGTCTGGCGATTTCTTTGGTAGCTTCGATATTGATTTTGAGGGCATTTTCCTGTTGACTTTCGGCATCAGTAGTTTTACGCCCGGAGTTAACATCGATAACGTGCATAGCTTCTGTGTGTTCGATAATGAGGTAAGCCCCGTTACTGAACATGACATTTTTGCCAAAAGATGCTTTTATTTGTTTATCGATTCCAAAGTGCTGGAAAATAGGCACTTTGCTGTTGTAGAGACGGATTAAACTTTCTCTGCCCGGAGCGATATTGGTAATATACTCTTTAAGTTTGGCAGCGTATTCAGCGTCATTAACGTGAATATTAATGAAGTCGTCGTTTAAAAGATCTCTCAGAAGAGTTTCAGTTCTTGAAATTTCACCCAGAACTTTGAAAGGAGGGTTAGCATTTCGAGAAGCCTGAATCAGGTGTTCCCATTGTTTAATGAGATTATTAAGATCAATTTCAATTTCTTCGATACCTGCTTCTTCGGCAATGGTTCTGATGATAATACCGAAATTTTTAGGTTTCAGTTTATCGATCATTTGTTTCAGACGTTTTTTGTGATTGACATCTGAAATTTTCTTAGAAATAGAAGTAGATTTTCCAAATGGAACTAAAACACAGAAGCGACCAGCAAAGGAGAGGTCGCACGTAATGCGTGGACCTTTATTGCCGATAGGCTCTTTAAAGATCTGCACCAGTAACTGGTCAC
>JBJTNS010000199.1:0-5080 GCA_046074245.1 Chitinophagaceae bacterium
ACTCATGGTTTGCTGGGGTATCTACAGCAGAAGTAGATGCAGCAGTAACAGGGTGGACACCTACTGCTACTCAAACAGATTATGATAACTCAATCATTCAAGAAAGAATGGTATTTATCTATAATGATTCAAATGAAACCCTTGCAAATGTCAGGGTATTTATATCTGACCAGCAATTAACAGGATGTGTAGCAGAACTTACACCTTGGAATACAGAGTTATCTCATGAGATTCAAGACTATTCAAGCATTCAAACTCTATCAACAAACCCAGTAAATCAGTTTCCTGAGAATGTTTACTTTAAGGCTAATTTTCAGGGTAGTTTGCCAGAACCTACTCCTGCAGCAAAAAGCATAGAGATTACCAATATGGCACCTTACTCATGGTATGTAGCAGCCTTGAGACTGTACATAGTAAAGGATGTTGAAGTTGTAGAAGACTTTTGCATCATTGCTACAGAAACAAACTAAGTTTCTCAGAATGCCTCCTGAGAAAAGGATGGTGCCCAAAACCCCCACTTTGGGCATCATCTCTAAAAAACCAATGGGGTAGAATAGGAGAATCATGAACGATAAACTAATGGCTAAGTTACCTGTTGCACTACTGTTTGTGCAAGTATTACTCCTATCCCTTATTGCTAATAGCAAAGACCAGTTTGTAACTATTATGACTGGCATGTTGGCTACATTTATTACAGGGGCGTGGGTAGTTTGGGAAACCCTAAGACTACACAAGAAGGAGGAAAAAGATGGCTCTAATTGATATGGTTCCGCCTAATCTTGAATGGCGTGTTTATAAGGGTGATACAGCACAACTAACCCTTATTGTCAAAGATGAGAATGATAAGTTGGTAGATTTAACTCCCTGGACTTTTTCAGGGCATATTAAGAAATCACCAAAAGATGAAAACCCAGAATTTATAATGGCAGTAGTAGGAACATCAGAAGGTATTATCTCAGTAATAATTGAAGACACCACATCTCTATATCCACAGATGTACTTTGATGTTCAAGGAATACACACAGAAGATGATGTTGTAAAAACATTTGTAAAGGGACAAATACTTGCTGAAGAGGATGTGACACACAATGGCAATTAAGAAGATTGAGGTTTTATCACCAACTGAAGCACAGATTTATGCTGCTAATTTAGGTTTGGTAGTTGGGCCACAAGGTCCACAAGGTCCAGTAGGTCCAGCAGGTCCAAAGGGAGAGACTGGAGACAAGGGAGATACTGGTGAAACAGGTCTAACTGGTCCACAAGGTTTGCAAGGAATTCAAGGTGTTGCTGGTCCTCAAGGATTAAAGGGTGACACTGGCGAACAAGGTCCACAAGGATTACAAGGCTTAACTGGAGCAACAGGTCCTAAAGGCGATACTGGAGAACAAGGAATACAAGGCATCCAAGGCGTTAAAGGTGACACTGGAGAACAAGGTTTAAAGGGCGACAAGGGTGATACTGGAGAAACTGGTGCAACTGGATTACAGGGTCCTACTGGTTTAACTGGACCTCAAGGCATTCAAGGAGAAGTTGGTCCTCAAGGAATCCAAGGAATTCAAGGAGAAACTGGTGCTACTGGTCCCCAAGGAATCCAGGGTATACAGGGAATTCAGGGTGAAAAGGGAGACAAAGGCGATACAGGTAATGCTGGTGCTGATGGAGATAGATATCACACAACATCAAATACTCTTGAATCAATGCCTGTTAAAAACACAGTTGCAACATTAACAGTAAATGATTTAAATGTTGATTATTCAGTTGGACAAACAGTAATTGTTTCTCATGACTATGACCATTATTATCATGGAACTGTTCAATCATATTCATCTGTAACTGGTGAACTTGTTATTTATGTAACAGAAGTAACTGGTACAGGTACATTTAATATTTGGGAAATCAATCTATCAGGTGCAGTTGGAATTCAAGGTCCCGCTGGACCACAGGGAGAAACTGGTCCTGCTGGTCCTACAGGTTTAACTGGAGCACAGGGACCGCAAGGAATCCAAGGTGAGACTGGACCGCAGGGACCACAAGGAATCCAGGGAATCCAAGGAGAAACTGGAAGCCAAGGACCTATTGGTATTACACCAGTAATTGGTTATGACTTTACACAATCATTTGATTTAACTACATATAACACTGGTTCAACAATGGTAATTCCAAGAGGAGCAAACTTTACTCCATATCTTGGTGCAAACATGAAGTTAACAGGTGGTGACCAATATGCAAACATTGGTGCAATTGTTACTGCTTGGGATGCAACAACTGTTACATTATCATTAGGTGTTTATCAATATGACACAGCAAATCCAATAGTTACACAATGGACTGCTGGTATTTCAGGACAACGAGGACAGGCTGGTGCAACTGGTGCTACAGGTGCTACAGGACCAACTGGTGCTACTGGTCCTCAAGGTATTCAAGGTGAACAAGGAATTCAAGGACCTATTGGTTTGACAGGAGATACTGGACCTCAAGGACCGCAGGGAATTCAGGGCATTCAAGGACCGCAAGGTGAAACTGGAGCCACTGGTCCACAGGGAATTCAAGGTGCAACAGGGGCAACTGGACCACAAGGTCCTGCAGGTGTACAGAATGTTTATGTACAGTCCACAGCCCCATCAAACCCATCTGTTGGTTGGCTATGGATTGTGATTTAACATGGCATACATTGATTATTTTAACGATGCAAAACTATACTTTACCTATGACAATACATACAATTATGTATTAAATGGTAGTAATCCAAGTGCCAGCATTACTGATAATGGTGGAACAGGAACACCAGTATTTGTTGCTGATGCACCTGCTGGTTTAGGTTTTACACATTCACTTAAAACAAATAACTATGCAACATTACCTAAAAGATGGATATTTAAAGGGCTTTCTGCAACTACTGATTATACTCAGACTGGTGGTAGAACTGTAACTGCATGGGTAAAGTTTGCAAGTAATGGTGCATTAGTATCAGGTACAACAAATTTAGGTTCAACACTTTCAATTTATACTGAATCAATAAATCAAAGTGGTGGTGATGGATATTTTAGAATTGGTGGTGGAACATATAATTCAGCCCCTATGACTACTTCATCATATGATAGAGCAATGCAGATACAATCTTCAGAAACTATAGTATCAACATCAGTATTTTCAAATTTTATTTCATCAACATCTGGAAATTTAATTAAATTATCTATTGATGAATGGCATCATGTTGCTTTTACAACAAGACATATTCCATCATTAAGTTTAATTGAAAGAGCAATGTATATTGATGGAGTTTGTGTTTCTTTTTCATATGCAACAGGTAAGGCTTTAAATAATTTTCAATGGGGATATTACTCTGGAACAACTGGAAATCTAACAACTACTCTATTTCAAGGAACAGTAAATGAATCATCAGTAAATAAACTAATTTGTGGAGTTGGTTTTTGGAATAGACCATTAACAATAGATGAAATCAGAGCACAGGCATGGTACAACCATCAGAATGAGGATTATCAAACAGCAGTATTATCAAAGAATCCAACATATTATGCAAGGTTTGACAATGCTACAAAATCAATTGACCATACAGTTCTTGGTACCTCAACAAACTGGGGACCATTAAGTGATGATAAAAATGCTATTTATGTAAATGAACCAGGTATTGCAAATGGTAAAGCATGGAGATTTGGTTCATCAGCAACTGCTGCAGATAACTATACATCAAACACTGATGCAGATATGATTGCTGGAGTACCATCATTAATAAGAAGTGGTGAATTTAGTATAGAATTTTGGACAAAGTTTACTGATTTGCCAACTACAACAAAACAAATTATTGGTACAAATTCTACAAATCAAAATGGTACTTTTAATATGAGAATGAACAGTGGTGGATATCCTCAAATAAACTTATCTTATAAATCAGGAACAAGTACATATGTATCAGGTTCTATTGGTTCTGCAGTAGATTTAATTAACTCTCCAACATCAACAACAACTGGTGCAGAAAATTTTATTCTACATCCTGGAGGTACAAACCTAAAGAACTGGTGCGATAATCAATGGCATCATGTAGTTTATACACAATCAAATACAGATGCTTATCGTGGTGTTGCTGGTGAATATAATGGTTGTTTATATATTGATGGCTTAAGAGTTGCTTATAGAACTTGGACAAATACATATGGATGGCTTGATGGCACTGGACCTGCTACAGATATAGCATTAGGAAATAACAGTTCAATAACAACTTTAAGAGATTCATCAGTTGCAGAACTTGCATTTTATCCAAGAAGATTATCAGATGCTGAAATTTTAAATAATTTTAGAGCAGGTAAAGATTATATTTCTGACCAAGGTGCAGTTAAATATTATAACGGTACATCATGGGTAACAGCAGCAGCAAAGACCTGGAATGGTACAGCATGGGTTGATTGGGTCAAGAAATATTGGAACGGTACTGCTTGGATTGACTTGCCTTAAGGCATTGTGCTATACTTAGTGTAGGACATTTCACCTCCTGTATGAAAGTCCCTGGGGTTATAGATAATGGTGACTATCTATAGCCCCTCTTTCATTTGACAATTGTTTAAAACATCTGCTATACTTAATATGTTGCAAAGGTTATTTATGGACAATAGTCCCAAAATTCCCTACAACACTTGGGTTTCTTTCCACAGTTCCCCTCAAACAAACTGGGTATACAACTGAATAGTCTTAATGCACCACCAGAGAATCATCAGATATCTGAATGGAAAAAGGTTTATTTACCACAGCGTTTGTCCCTAACTTTAAGACATAGAAAAATTACAAATCTATGGGTAACCATAGCCTAACCACTCTTGGTCGTGTCACTTGCGAGGATTAAGGTGTCTGATGTTGAATAGAAATATTCAGTGAACTCAGCAAGGGAGAGATATCTTCAAAGGAGATATACAGGATATATAAGATTAACCCTTATATATTTATATAAAATATAATGTATATCTCTCAAGGACACAAGGTTAGGGCTGTTGCATACCATAAATAAAAAAATAATATATAGGAGGAAGTATGAATATTAATAATTACATTGATAGAAAAAATCAAGGGG
>JBJTNS010000200.1:0-9227 GCA_046074245.1 Chitinophagaceae bacterium
AGTGTAAAAACTAAACTGGAAACAACCTATTTATGGAATACAGGTGCCACTACGCCTCAGATTACCACTTTTACACCGGGACGATACACCATTAAACTAAGAAACAGATTGTGTACCTTGTTTGACACGGCTGATTTAACCCATATTGAAACGGGATTGGATTTGGGGAATGATACTTTCTATTGCGGACCTATAAGCAGATGGCTTCGTCCGCAAAAAGGATTCGTTAAATACAAGTGGCACGATAACGCCGAAGTTATTGATTACCGCGCTACTACGCCAGGTAAGAAAAAACTCACCATCACCACCAAAGAAGGCTGTGTGGAATCTGATTCGGTAATGATTAGCCAGTTCCCTCAGATAGATGGTGGTTTGGGGAATGATACTGCCATTTGTCTCTCTTCTATCTTCCCGATCAGAGCAGCAGATAGTTTTGATAACTATCTCTGGAACACCGGAGAAACCACCCAGTCTATCACCGTTACGAATGCCGGAACCTATATCGTTACCGTTAAAGCAAAAAACGGTTGTATCATTAGTGATACCATCAAAATATCCGAACAAAGTGATGCTTTACCAGTAGATTTATTTATGCCGAATGCCTTTACGCCCAATGATGACAACATAAATGAAACCTATCCTGGAAATCGGTATAAAGATCCCGGTTCACCATATCTGATGAGATTATACAACCGCTGGGGCGAGCAGATTTTTGAAAGCACTTCCCCAAGCATCGAATGGGATGGTCGCTACAAAGGGGATTTGGCACCTCAGGATGTCTATGTCTACTATGTCCGCTACGTTGGATGTGATGATGTATCGAGATGGTTCAGAGGAACCTTTACATTGATGCGATAGTCTTTATTTAAAAGGACTATCTTTTTCTTTCGCTACAGTATTATAAACCAGCTTATCCAGCAATCCACTGAAAAACTTACTTAAAAAGACGGTTAACTTACCCTGTAAAGTTAAGTAGAGATAATGTTTGCGCTGACGAATCGCTTTGAATATTGCTTCAGCTACTGTTTCTGCCGGCATGAGTTTCGATTCGTTATACGGACTTTCAGCCTGACTATTACCCTGATTATTTAGAGCGGAGTTACGGATATTAGAAGCCGTATAACCCGGGCAAGCCACTAAAACATGTAAGCCAGTTTTAAGATTTTCTATTCTGAGCGATTCCAGAAACCCATGCATTGCAAATTTAGATGCCGAATAGCCTGTTCTTCCGGGCAAACCTTTGACACCCGCAATCGATGAAACTCCAACTACTGAGCCTTTAGATTTCAGGAGATGCGGTAAAGCATACTTGGTACAATAAACAGTTCCATAAAAATTAGTATCCATTACTTTACGGATCACATCTGTATCGCAATCATTAAACAAAGCTCGCATACTGATACCAGCATTATTAATAAGTAAATTGAGACCACCAAAACGATTGATAGTTTCGTTTACCAATTGCTGGCAATCTGATTCAATACTAACATCTGCTTTAACTGTCAGACAAGCGGCACCCATTGATTCACAACGCTCCTTAACTAACTGAAGTTTATCGGCAGAACGGGCAGCCAGGCAAATATCATAACCACTCTTAGCTGCTTCGTAGGCAAGAGCCTCGCCTATGCCGGATGAAGCTCCGGTAATAATGGCAACAGGTTTCATTGAGATTATTTTTTCCAGATGATATCACAACCAACCGGAGTCAATTCAGGATAATCGATATCGATGCCATCCAGGCAATATTCAACTGCATCTTCCAGGTAAGCCATCATCACTTGTGATTCGTTCTCCCAGTTGTCATCTATGACACCTTTATATACAAGTTCTCTTTTGGAATTAAAGAGAAATACTTCCGGAGTTTTGGTAGCGCCCATTTGTTTGGCAACAGACTGATCAGCATCTTTTAGATAAACAAACTGTTCGTGCTTCAGATCAACCAGTAATTGCTTCATGGCATCCAGTGAGTCGCCAGGTGACTGAGTTTCATCATTGGAGTTAATGGCGATAATGGCCATATTATCCTCTTCGTAATTATCAAAAAGTTTAACGATACGATTCCAGTAAGCTTTAGAAACATCACAGGTATTAGAAGTAAAAATCACACACAATGCATATTTATCTGCAAAAGCAAAGTTACTGTAGTGTTCGCCGTTGCTTGCCTGTAGTTTGAAATTGATGAGTTTATCGCCTATGTTCATATCGTTTAAATTATTAGGCGAATATCCGATAAATTATTTATTTTGAAAAAAGATTAACGCGATTATTATGAACAATCAAACCCCTAAAACAACTCTTGTTGTAGGCGCCAGCGAAAATGTGAACCGATACTCGAATATGGCTATGAAATTACTGAAAACATATGGACACCCGGTTTTAGCACTCGGAAAACAAAAAGGTGAAGTTGATGGCATCCCAATCGAAACTCTCTCAAATTGCTTTGAAAATTCTCAGATTGATACAATAACCCTATACCTCAATCCTCAAAACCAGGTAAAATACTACCAGGAATTAATCAACCTGAAACCCAAAAGAGTGATCTTTAATCCGGGAACAGAAAACGAAGAATTTGAACAAAAACTAAGAGCTAATAACATAGAGACTGAAGAAGCCTGCACCCTGGTATTACTCAGAAGCGGCCAGTTTTAATACAGAATGTAACAACAAAAATAAATTGACACGAAACCTTATTACGCCAAAAACCCCACCATTGCTGGTAGGGCCTTTGACAAAACTAAAACTATGAAAACACTATAATAGTGTATGCAAATATAACACCGTTTGAATCAATTCCAAATATTTTTTCATAATTTTTAAATAGTTTTTTCTTATACCTTCTGATAAAAAAACTATAATAAAATCAAGTGATTGATAAACATAAAGTTAAATAAACAAACGTTTTTCAGAAGCTTGATTTTCTGATTTTTAGCACATATTTAATTTTCTTCATCAGACAATCATTCAAAAACCTCATTTTCATCTTACCTTTGCCCTTACCCGGAATGAAATACTTTGCCTTATTGTGTTTTTGTTTTTTAAGCACCCAAGTCACTGCACAAAGTGAAACGGATGTATATGACACCGCAAAGCGAATTGACCCGTTAAGCAGCAGCACAGAACAGGTTTTCAGGAATTTTAGCTTTCCTGATATGCCCGACTCCAGCATGTTGTTTTTATCGCAGTACGATGCGATTAAACTAAAAAATATAGGGGTTCAAAATCTTGGTGACATCGGCACGCCCTACAGAACTCAATTATTCAGTCCGATTAAAACAACTGGATTCCTTAGCGGCATTAATCCATTTAATGACATCTATTACAGCTCTGCGAATTCTGTTTTTTACAATGCTAAACTGCCATACACCGAATTCAAATATGCTCAGGGTAAAGCAGGTGTCAGAGGTCTGATTAATTTCGATGCTTTGCATACGCAGAACTTCGGACCACGATCTGGCATCTCTCTCAGATACCACAGTGTCGCCTATGATGGTTTCTACAAAAATCAAACTACCATCAACAAGAATCTGCATCTGAATTACTACTACAGAAGTAAAAACGAAAAATATCTGGCATTGGCATTTATCAGCTGGAATAAATCCAACCTGAAAATAAATGGCGGTATTGCCCGCGACCCAGATACAGATACACTCTTTAGAAGACTAGGCGCAAATGTCCGTTTTGTTGATGTACAGCTTAACAATTCCAGAAACATTAACCGTTTGTCGGAATACAGATTAAAACAGTCTTACACTTTAATCAAGGGTAAAGACTCATTGCATACTTTAAATCTGGGTCACGATTTTACTTACCTTAAACAGTCAAATTACTACACCAACAATTCTCAGGATTTTGGCTACTTTGATTCTGTGTATTATTTCAATAAATCTTTAACTGCAGATTCGATACTTTATCGTTCGTATTCAAATTCTCTTGAACTATTTACGCCTGTTCATCAGCAGGGACTGAGTTTCAGAAGCGGTGTTCAATACGACAATTTCAGTTTTTTGAGTCGCGCCAACGCCAGCAACTACAGCCTACTCCGTCAACACAACCTTTCAATCTACTCACAATTTAATTTTGCATTCCTCAATCGCTTTCAATCAGTAGCCTATGGAAAGTTATTTCTGGACGGATATAATGCAGGCGATTATTTGCTGGAATGGAACAATAAAACCACACTTTCAAAACCTCTGCGTTTAAGTACTAATGCCGACCTGAGCATCGGACAAAGGCAAGCCATGTATAACCAGACACACTTATTAGGCAATCATTATTTATACAACAATAATTTTCAGCCGACAGGGTATAAGACCCTGAGTATATCGGTGGATCGCGCTTCTAAACGACCGAATGTTTACAATGCTTATTACTATTCTGTTCCTTCAAAACAATTCGGCCTTAAAGTTCAGTACCATTTAATTGACAGATATATCTACGCCGGCAAAAACCGCATTATTGAGCAAGGTGCAAGCGGACAGAACTGTCTGCAAGCGGAACTATATGCGCACATTAACCTGAGAAAAATCCAGCTGCATCAGGAACTGGCTTATCAGACATTCTCTAATAACTTAAAAAACACAGTGCAGTTGCCAGCTGTAATCTCAAAAAGCAGTGTATATTTTCAATCTTATGGCTTTAAAAAATCAGGGTTTTTCCAGATAGGCTTCGATGCCTCTGTCAGCAGCAGTTATAAAGCCAGTATCTACAATCCTGCAAACTTGCAATGGGAATTAACAGACTATAGCGTAGGCGCCTACCCTTTTATAGATTTCTTCATTCATGCAGAGGTTAAAACAGCAAGAATATTCTTTAAGATGGAACATATTAATATGGACTTACCCAACAAAAGATATTACGACAACTATCTGTTTGTTTCACCATTTCAGCTAGCATCTCCAAGACGATTCAGATTGGGATTTGCATGGAAATTCTATTACTAAAATCTATAAATTATTCGCTAAGCTTAACATACTTCATCACCTGAAGTCCTGCTAAAGTTGTTACTTTAAAATAATATACCCCATCTGCAGCTTCAGGCATCTGAAAATTATTAGACTCCTGAATCAGATGTACTAACTGACCTGAACTATTATAGCATTCGACAGATATTAAAGTCTCAGCACTTTGTATGACTACACTTCCATTCCCTGGATTTGGATATAGTGCCAGGAAAGGTTGTTCGGATATAGGCTTAACACTAACCTCACCAGTACAATACTGATTAAGCACTTTCAATGCCTTTAAAATATTCAGTCGACCCCAGGTAGCATTCTTCCCTGCTAAAGCATCTATCGGATCGACACTGGAAAGTATAATTTTACGAAGAATAAGATTCCCTTTACCGGGATTGATTCGTATAGAGTCAAGAAGCCTGTCGCAGGCATAACTATGAATTACCCCAATAGCCGCTGTTACCATTGGTGCAGAAAACGAAGACCCTGTATAGTTGTCGTGAAATAAGTTATTAGCAAGAATATTAGATTTAACGTAATTGGCAGTTGAAAACACGTTTGTTCCGGGTGCACTAAGATCAACATGCATAACGCTATAGCCTCCTCCTCCATCATTATCGTAGCGGGTAGAATTTCCCACAACAATCAACTGCTCACTCGGACACAGGCTGGGCAAATCACCGTATGAATCTATCAAAGTCTGCGCATTACTGGCAGCCGAAACATTTAAGATACCGTACTTACCCAGAGTGTCATAAAATGCGCACCAGAGAGGCGCCTGATGAGGGAAACGTTTATCGATGCCCCAGCTTGAATTAGTAGCTACCACAAATGCTCCTTTTGTGCCGTTGCTCGAATTGTACAACTTGCGCTGATGCAAGACATAACTGTATGCCTTCAGAACATCAGACTGGTACCTGAGCATATTGGGAGAAGTATCTGTGACATTTACAATCATTAGTTTTACCTGCCACATTATTCCACTAACTCCAGTGACATTATTAGTTCGGGCGCCAATTATACCAGCGACCGGAGTACCGTGTCTTGCTTTAAAATAATTGCTATCACTGATATCGCTGTTGCGACCCAGAAAATTCCAGCCATAGGTATCATCTACAAAACCATTGCTATCATCGTCGATCCCATTGCGCAGACTATCCGCATAATTGATCCATATACTACCCTGAAAATCGGGGTGTCTGATGTGCAAACCATCATCTATAACGGCAATCACAATAGTATCACCGCGACGGTTCACCCCGCTCTTGGTGACATCCCAGGCTTCGTTAGCTTTTATCAATGGGAGATGCCACTGTTTACTATATAAGGTATCATTAGGCACAGAGCCCCTGAGCTCGATGATACCATCATCCTGATGCACCTCGTAAAATGGCAGATGATTTACAATATAACTTGCCTGATTGTAATCTAAAACTTTAC
Organism: Chitinophagaceae bacterium; assembly: GCA_046074245.1. GTDB lineage: Bacteria > Bacteroidota > Bacteroidia > NS11-12g > UBA955 > JABMMZ01. Next base: position 6,393 of record JBJTNS010000200.1, read on the forward strand.
TTGAAAAAGCAAACTTGTAGAGTGTTTTTTCAGGATTTAAAGCTTCAATCTCCTGAAAATGAAAGCCAGTTAATTCTTGTAAAACTTCGTATTGCTGAGGCTGACTGAATTTAACGATAAACGACTTTACTGCATCCGGAAGCGGACTGGCAATGACAGATTCCAGAAACACCGTTAAAAACAAAAAGAGCAATACTCGCTTCATGACACAAAAGTAGTTAATTCTATTACTTTATTAGACGCAAAAAACACTCAGAAGTTGCAATTATTAAAAATAATGACTGCCAGATGAGAATTATTTTTTTAAATACCAAGGAATATGGATTTTTGCAGGCAATATGAACAGAGCGGCATTAATACAGGAAATTGAAAACAAACAAAGTTTATTGTGCGTTGGCCTGGATACAGATATTGAAAAACTTCCGGCTGGTATTTCTAAGACAACCGAAGGTATGATAGCGTTTAACAAAGCCATCATTGAAGCCACTGCTCCATATGCAGTTTCATATAAAGTAAATACTGCTTTTTACGAGCAATACGGCATGGAAGGATGGGCTTGTATGGAAGAAACATTAAAGTTAATTCCGGACAACTGCCTGAGCATTGCCGACGCTAAACGAGGCGACATCGGAAATACCAGCAGCATGTACGCCCGTGCTTTTTTTAAACGTTTAAATTTTGATGCCATCACGGTTGCACCTTATATGGGAGAAGACTCTTTAAAGCCATTCTTCGAATTTGAAGACAAATGGGTTATCTGTCTAGGTTTAACCAGCAATGCCGGCAGCAAAGATTTTCAGGCACTGAGCTATAACAACCAGCATTTGTATGAAACTGTGATGCAAACCGTCTGTAAGTGGGGCACTACCAGTAATCTGATGTTTGTAACGGGCGCCACCAAAGCAACAGATTTAAAAGCTATCAGACAACAGTTCCCGGAGCATTTCTTTTTAGTTCCCGGCGTTGGCGCTCAGGGTGGAACCGTTAAGGATGTATGCGATAATGCCATCACAGATTTTGGCGGATTATTAATCAATGCCAGCAGAAGCATACTATATGCCAGCAATGGAGAAGACTTTGCTGAAATAGCCAGACAAGAAGCCCAGAAACTTCAGCAGGAATGCGCAGAAGCATTAAGTAAAAGATAATAAAAAAGGCCCGTTTTCAGCGGGCCTTTCTTTTTAGACGATTTTTATAATATCACGTTTATCTTTCTTTCGCATCTTATTGGGAACAGTTGCGATAATTTCTTCAGATAAAGTTTTAATTAGCTTTTTCTTTACAAAGTGGCGGTGTGTAAACATGCTGATTTCTCTGACAGGCTCAGGAGATTTAAAGTAGCGCACCAGATCCATCTGATCATCGCTCATATCCATCACTGCCATTTCCGGAATGATTGTAACGCCATCATCCTGTTCAACAATTCTCTTAAGCGTTTCTACACTGCCTGTCTGATATTCAAAACGGGCTTTGGTATTGTCTTTCTTACGCTCACCGCATAAATTGATCACCTGATTGCGCATACAATGTCCCTCATTCAATATCCACACATCCGATAAATCTAATTCACCAGCTTTTAAAGTGGTTTTCTTTGATAGTTTATTTGACTTAGAGACATAAGCCACAAACTCCTCGTAGTAGAGCACCTCTTCGTTAAGATTTTTGTCTTTAATTGGAGATGCCATGATCCCACAATCCAGCAAATCGTTTTTAAGTTGATGGATAATTTGTTCGGTAGTAAGTTCGTTAACCACCAGATTAACATCGGGATACTTATCGAGAAATTTCACCAGAAAACGAGGAATCAGATAGGGCGCAACTGTTGGTATGATACCCAGTCGCAGGTCGCCTTTAATAACTCCTTTTTCATCCTGAATGAGTTCTATAATTTTACTGTGTTCTTTTAAAACATTTCTCGCTTGTGCAATAATATCTTCACCAATGTGTGTCGGCACCACAGGCTGTTTACTACGGTCGAATATTTTAACACCCAGTTCATCTTCCAGTTTCTGAATCTGCATGCTTAGAGTAGGCTGAGTAACAAAACAGCTATCTGCAGCATTTACAAAGTTTCTGTGAGTATCCAGAGCAATGATATACTCAAGTTGTGTTATAGTCATAATTTATATTTACTTATGCAAATATAGATAATAATTTCTGAACTATGCAAGAAATTAGCCCAGCATGCCTAAAACGACGAGCAATGCATGGATGACTGCGGCAATTATAAGGAGTCTTGATATAGGCCATAATACAACCGCAAGCACTACAAGTAAAAGATTCAACCAAAACTGTCCGTTAAGCTCCATATAATAAAGAAAAACAGCGAGTGGAGGAACAATTATTGCCAGAATAACCAATATAAGAGTTTCTACATCTGCTTCGGCTTTTTTAGCTGCTTTGAGCGATTGTTTTACATGGATTAATTTAGAAAGCTTCTGACCTGGATTATTGTTATCCGAAATCTTATTTCTTTTCAGGAGTTTTGAAATTTTTACTTTTTCAGTCTTCTGAGTAGGTAAAGCTACTGCTGGAATATCAAGAGCAAGTTCCTCGACTTCAGTCTTTGTCTCAGGTTCTGACACAGTTGTTTGATTGTCTGCTGACTGATTGCTGATTTCAGGCTGAACGGCAACTGATGGTTTGGAAGGCTTTCGGGCTGCCTTAGTTGTCGACTGTTTTTGATCGTCTTTACCAGCAAACCAGTCGATGTTTAAGCCCCTGCTGTATCTTTTCTGAGAAATGCTCAGGCTACCACAGGATGATAAGAGTATCAGCACAGCTGATACGATGATGAAGTGTTTAGTATATTTCATAAGCTGTTTAAATAAAAGT
>JBJTNS010000201.1:0-4518 GCA_046074245.1 Chitinophagaceae bacterium
CTGAGAGAAGTGAAAAATTCAAAGCCATTATCACCGAATTTATTGATAGCTTAACTGAAGAAGAAAAAGTTGCTCAAACAGCTTTGGCTAAAAAATACTACCACGATGTAGAAAAAGAAGCTATGCGTAAAATGATCCTCGATGAGTCTATCCGTCTGGATGGTCGTAAACTGGATGAAGTTAGACCGATATGGACTGAAATTAATTACCTTCCTGCAGCTCACGGTTCTGCCGTGTTCTCTAGAGGCGAAACTCAGTCTGTTACTACCGTTACTCTTGGTGGTAAACTGGATGAGCAATTGTTAGATGCTCCAATGCTGAATGGCTATAGCCGCTTAATGCTGCACTATAACTTCCCAGGCTATTCTACCGGCGAAGTTCGCCCTAACAGAGGTCCAGGTCGCCGCGAAATCGGTCACGGTAACTTAGCCCTCAGAGGTCTGAAAAAAGCCCTTCCAGGCGACGACGTAAATCCTTATGTCATCAGAATTGTAAGTGATATCCTTGAGTCAAACGGTTCGTCTTCTATGGCAACAGTTTGTGCTGGTAGCTTAGCGCTAATGGATGCTGGTATTAAATTAACCGGTGGCGTTAGTGGTGTGGCTATGGGTTTAATCAGCGACGAAAAAACTGGTAAATACAGTATCTTAACTGATATCCTGGGCGACGAAGATCACCTGGGTGATATGGACTTCAAAGTAGTGGGTACTTCTAAAGGTATCACCGCTTGTCAGATGGACATTAAAATCAATGGTTTGAAATGGGAAATGCTGGAACAAGCTTTAGAACAAGCTAGAAAAGGCAGAGCTCATATCCTTGGTGAAATGAACAAAACCATCGCAGAACCTAGCAGCGACTACAAAGCACATACTCCACGTATCGAACGTATCATGATTGAGAAAGACCAGATTGGTGCGGTAATCGGACCAGGTGGTAAAGTGATTCAGGGTATCCAGAAAGAAACCGGAACTACTATCTCTATCACTGAAGTAGAAAATCAGGGTATCGTTGAAATCCTTTCTGAAAATGCAGAAAGCATGAACCATGCTAAACGCATCATCAAAGGTATCGTTGCCGTTCCTGAAGTGGGTGAAGTGTACGAAGGTAAAGTAAAAAGCATCGTTGAATTTGGTGCCTTCGTTGAAATCCTTCCAGGTAAAGATGGCTTGCTGCACATCAGCGAAATCGACTGGAAACGCATCAACAAAATGGATGGTATCTTCAAAGAAGGTGATATCGTTCAGGTAAAACTGATCGAAGTTGATAAAAAGACCGGCAAACTGAGACTTTCAAGAAAAGTATTATTGCCTAAGCCTCCGGCTGAAGAGTCTAAACCACAACAACAGAACTAATTTAATTCATGATATAAAACCCGGTTGAACTTCAACCGGGTTTTTTTGTTTAAAAAGAAAGAGACCCATTTTAACAGAAATAGTATTTCTTTCACAGCAAACGCTTAATAATATCTCAATAAAGCTTTAATTTGTAACTGATTTTGAAGAAAGCAATCATATTTTCAGCGCCTTCGGGCAGTGGTAAAACAACAGTCGTTAACCACCTCATGTCTGTTATGCCGGAACTTGGCTTCTCGGTGTCTGCAACTACGCGCAAACCCAGAGAAAACGAGGTTCATGGAAGAGAATATTACTTCCTCGACCTCGAAGATTTTAAACAGAAAGTCGCCAACAACGAATTCTTAGAATCTGAAGAAGTATACAACGGCATTTTCTACGGTACGCTGAATAGTGAGGTCGAACGCCTCTGGTCGCTTGGCAAAACTGTTATCTTTGATGTGGATGTGGCCGGTGGTGTCCGTATTAAGAAAAAATTTGGAGACAATGCTCTGTCCATTTTCCTTCGCCCGCCTTCTATCGATATTTTAATGGACCGCCTGCGAAAACGAAGCACCGAAGTAGAACACCAACTCCAGATGCGCATCGATAAAGCTCACTACGAACTGCAATTCGAAAACCAGTACGATATTGTTCTGATTAACGATCAGCTGGAAGAGACTTTACAAAAAGCCGAAGACATCGTTAAAACTTTTATCCATTCTTAATCATGCATATCGCACTTTTCTTTGGCTCATTTAATCCGGTTCATCTTGGGCATCTCAGCATCGCTCAGCATGTGCTTAACGAATGTGACATCGATGAAGTGCATTTTGTTCTGTCGCCTCACAATCCTTTTAAATCTGCTGATGATTTATGGCCGCTTGAAAAACGCTGGGATCTTCTAAACAAATCAATCGCCAGCAATCCTCAATTCATAGCCTCAGACATCGAATTACAGCTGGAAACTCCTAACTATACCACCAATACCCTAAAACATCTGGAATCGCTTCAAACGGGCCACACATACTCTATATTGATGGGAAGTGATACTTTCTCCGGACTACAGAACTGGCAATCGCCAGAACATATTCTCTCCTACCCTATACTGGTATACCCGCGCATAGACAGCAGTTTCTCTGCCGACTATCCCAATGTTAAACTTTTAGAGAGTCCGCTTTTCGGATTTTCTGCTACCGATATCCGCCGCATGATCAAAGAGGGACAATCTGTCCGCTACCTGGTAAGAGACGAAATACTTGAGCTCTTAGAAAAGTAAATTTCTTCATAGAAGGCAATTATCATCGCATTTAAAAATTCGTTTTTTATTATCTGCAAGTTTGCTTTAAGTTTGCAGTATGTCAGTAGGATTTGAAATAAAGACTGTTGCTCAGTATGCCTCAGAAGGCAAGGTGCCAGAAGTATTGTTTTATGTTGGATGCGCAGGCAGTTTCGACGAGCGTGCTCAGAAAATCACAAAAGCATTTGCAAAGATTCTGCACCATTGTCAAATCGACTTCGCTATTCTGGGTAACGAAGAAGGCTGCACAGGCGATCCTGCCAAACGCGCCGGCAACGAATTCTTATTTCAAATGCAGGCCATGAACAATATTGCTGTTCTGAATGGCTATGGCATTAAAAATATCGTAACCACCTGTCCGCATTGCTATAATACCCTTAAAAACGAATATCCTTCTTTAGGTGGTAACTATGATGTAGTGCACCACACTCAGTTTTTACAGAAATTAATCAACGAAGGAAAACTGAAATTTGAAGGTGGTGCTTTCAAAGGTAAAAAAATCACCTACCACGACAGCTGTTATCTTGGCAGAGCCAACGGCGAATACATTGCTCCGCGCGCTATTCTTGAAACTTTAGACGCAGAACTGGTAGAGATGAAACGCTGCAAATCCAATGGTTTCTGCTGCGGTGCCGGAGGCGCTCAGATGTTTAAAGAAGCCGAAAAAGGTAATAAAGAAGTAAACATCGAAAGAGCTGAAGAAGCAGTAGCAACCGGTGCCAGCATCGTTGCCGCTAACTGTCCTTTCTGCATGACAATGATGCGTGACGGCGTTAAACACCAGAACAAAGAAGAAGAGGTACAGGTATTGGATCTGGCTGAGTTAGTAGCTCAGGCAAAGGATTTGTAAGTCCTTTTACCGTGGACCGTGGGTCCGACGGTTATACCATCGCTCTCATGGTTCCTGAGCCTGCCGAAGGGCTCATTCTCGCTCTCTTTTACCGTGGACCGTGGGTCCGACGGTTATACCTTCGATCCCACTATCATTCTGATTTCTCTTGCGACAGCCTGTTAATGCCTGAAATAAGTTGACCACTTTTAGGAAATAAAAAGGTTAATAATATGGCAAACAGAGAAAATTTTAAAATGACGTTGGCTCAGCGCCGCCGCAGAAACTTTAGTGTGCTTTTATTCCAACAAAAAAATGTTTTAATTTGTAAAACAACAACTATGAAAAACACTTTATTACCAATCTTTTTAACCACTATTACTTCTTTATTCGGACAGACAGAAGCTGATATAAAGTCATCTGTCATCAAACAGATTGAATCTTATGCTCATTATTCCGTCAAGATGGAAGAATGGTTCAAATTTCAATCAAACAACGACACATTCTATCGATTGGTAGAAACAGAAGTCTCCAGTATATTATCTCAGCCAGCCTATACACGCTCAACTATAATAGATCAATTCGACACCGCTTTTCAAGTTGCAACAGGTATAGCTTACACATCCTTGAGTCGTAAAAACAATACTTACACCTATTTTGAAAAAAAGAAAGAGAAAAACATTAACTATTTTGAATACATCAAAAGGAATTTATATCTGCCCTTGAATTATCAGAGTAGTTTTATAAAAGCATTTCGCTTACTACCTGACACCAATAAGAATTTTTATATCCTACGTCATCAGGAAAAGTTTGGTTCTCTTCAAGACTCTACCACATTTATAAAATTACTTTACATAAGCAAATCAGATTACATGCCAATTATTCTAGAAGATTGGGCTTACTTTGAAGATGGTGTTCAATACACTAAACAAAAACTATTATACGCTACGAAATGGAATAAAAAAGATCGCTTTAAATTCATTATTAGTCTTGATAGCAGCAGTAAGGCTTACCGAACTCACTTAAATGGTGATTCTATTTTAAATATCCATTATTTA
>JBJTNS010000202.1:0-5182 GCA_046074245.1 Chitinophagaceae bacterium
TCCAGTTCTCCTGAGATTATTAAACAATTTAAAAGCGACTGCGGTACCGGTTCACAGTTGATTATGTTGCTGGCCATAGAAATGCCTTACGATGAGAATTATGTGATGACAAAAGAAGAAGTCGAAGCCACATTTAACGAAACACAGGCTCAGGCTATGGTGCCTCAGGGTGCTCGTTTTGTGTCGTTTTCAAAGATTCAGATGGACGGCGTTCAAGGGGGGATGTTAGAGGTTGAGCAGGATGTAGAAGGTATGGGAGTGCCTGTCACCATTCGTCTGGCTCAGTTTATGGTTATTAAAGGTAAATACATGTACTGCGTTCAGGGTGCTGTTAGTGGTGATGCTTCAGGCGCTAAAATTACTGCAGACATGAAGAAATATATGCCATTATTTAAAGCAGTTGCGAACTCAGTTGATATACTGCCATAAAAAAACTTATTCCATAAAAAAAACCTGCAGGTAATATCTGCAGGTTTTTTTATGTCTGATAATTTTTACTTACCTGCAATCACAAACAACAAACCTAACAACATAAATAATACGCCAATTAAAATGCTGACAATTAAAATGAATATTATTCCAAGTATAATAAATATCCAGCCAATGGTTTTTAAGGCGCCACCACCATCGTTGGATTCCTGAACCTTGGTAAGCTGTATCGCTTTTTTCAGATTGTTGATTTTTTTTATTTTATTCTCACCTTTCTCAGTTTTATTCACCTTATTTAAATTCACCTTATTTAGGTGCTGCTCACTTGAAACTATCGTAAAATCTGATTCTGCAACCTGACTCTGCAAGATTTCATGCTCATCTAATTCTTCTGTCAATACCACTGGTTCATGAACTATTTCTTTAATATCATTGTTTGATGCAACCGAATTTAATGCTTCCTGTTTTTTCTTTTTAATAGGTGTTGCTTTGACTTCGTCTTTACCACTAAACCACGAAATGTTTAATCCGTTGCTGTAACGTTTCTGGGAAATTGAAAGTGATCCGCAAGATGAAAAAAGAATGGCCAGAATGGCTAAACTGAATAATTGTTTAATGTACTTCATAATATCTATTTTTAAACAATATTATCATTTTTACATTTAAATTCAAAATAAATGCCTATATTTTAAATAATTATACCATAACATTAACAAATGTCATCAGTATTCAATTTCGACGCACTCTTACTTAAACCTCCTCGCCCACTCTTCTGTCATAAACTGCAACATCTCGTTTCTGGGTACGCTAATTTGCAAATGATCTGGCAGGAAAACAAACTTTCTTTCACTCATCACAAAGCCTGTTCTTAAGAAATCAAATATCTGCTCCTGCTGTATACATGGCAGGTTGGGCGACTCCAGTTTTAACCACTTATTGCGCATAAAATGCGAGAAACTGTCTTTCATCTCTGGTGCAATTATCATTGATAAATCAAACTTGTAAACGTTTCCTGTACTGTCAAAATACAAATTCAAAAACCGATTGTCAGAACGGTAAGTCAATGTTTTAAAATCCTCACCAAAAAATGTCAAATTCTTATTTAATATATCATCCACTTCCAATTTATCTGAAGTGTATATAGGCGCAGTTACTTCTCCCTTATTACTCCCCTTAAAAACACTTTTAGTGCTTACTGTCTCTGCCGGATAAGTGTATTTTGGATGAATCTCAGGGAAAGTTGTGGCAGTAACCGGACTATGCCACCAGATATAATAAACAGCTCCTATACCATCAATCAGATACATCACAATTTTCTTCCTTGTATACTCTTCGTTACTTGAAGAAACTTTCGGATGGACCTGTGTCGTATATCCGGTCCAATGCCTGGATACAGACTGTATCTTATCCATAAAGAACTTTTTACTGCTATCAGACACACAAAAGCCCGCTTGTAAACTATACACAGTCTCTCCATTTAATGCAAACTCAGGTGTATGTGAATCCCTGTATCGCCCGTTTGAACGTTCAACTAACAATTTATTATATGGTTGTGCAACATAATTGCCTGATCCGCAAGAGGTATAAAACTGATTGTTTTTAAACATGATATAACTCGACTGATTATGAGTTTTCTCACTGATTTTATCATAAATCATCGGCACAAATACTTTGCCGCGCGATGAAATGATTCCGTAATATCCAAACTTTGAAATTGGTTTAGACATATCATTAGGCTCAAATGATACAGGATAATCAAAACTATCCGGAAGTTCTTCATCCATTCTCAAATCTTTTATTTTCCATAACCCATCTTTCTTGTCAGCATGCCATAACAATCCAAGCCTCTCGTCATAATAAATAAAAGGGTATTGCGGAGGCACTTTCATCTGATAATTTTTGCTCATTACGCCGCTCTTGCCTTGACGCGTTTTTATATAATAAAACCTTGACTCAGGCCTGACTACACTAAATGTATCAAACCTAATAATCCAGTTAAGCTGAAAATCTCTCAGTCCGATCAGCTTATCCCCCCTGAATCTCTGAGAAAATCTACTCGGATGTTTTGCTGCAACACTATCCTTTTCATTATCATAGATGGCATAATAAAAAATCTGGTAATTTGAAGTCAGGTTTTTACGTTCTATATAATCGCGAACTTCGAGTGCCTTCTTACCTGAAAAAGCTAAATAGTGCTGATACTTACGGGTGTGGTAAAAAATCAATGGCTCGCGATCTTCTACCTTAACCGCTTTACCATCCTTTATCTCCCATTTCTGAAGTACTGAGTCTTCTGACAATGTTACAATGCTGAGTTTTTCTTTAATGTAAACATGACCATACTGACCGTTAGAAAGATTAATATCCTCGTAAATACACGGCAGCAACATTTCACCTTTGTTAGACAATATGCCACACAAACCATTTTCCCATACTTCGATAATGCTTTCATCATTCTCATCCGTTACATATTCTAACATTGGCATTTCCACTACAGAACTATCGTTCCTTAAAAATGTATGAACACTCCCTAAGTTTCTTATTAAATCGCCTCCCCGACTGTACATATAGACCTGACCATCTTTATAAGCAAACAAAACACTATTGCCAATCTGTATCCCATCAAACTCTGGTTTCAGAATCAATTTACCATCCTCAATCAATCCATATCGCTTGCCTTTTCTTAAAACACAATAGTCAGACATTCTATAAAATGAATCTATCTCCAAACCATTCACATCTTCGTAAGTTCCATAACTACCAAACAAAATCTGACGTTGGGAGGATCGAAATCCGGCATAGTACTTCGACCAGTAAAACACGCTAAAAGTATCTTTATCCAATTGCCAATCAGACCCATCAGACATATTTAACAAACGAAACCGTGCGCTATTTAAAGGTTGATCAGCATCCATCAAGAACACAAAATTTCTGGAAAAGGGTATTGTGGTATCTTTAAACCAATGAATTTCTCCATCCCTATCCAGTTTTGGAAAGTGCATTCTCCCCTTGTGTCTGATGACGATCACGCTGTTGTTGTAAAAATCGAATTTCCCGGCACCTTGGTGTACTATCCGGTTAAACATATCAATCAGTTTGAATGAGTCTGTAGTGAGGTCGTTGCACACAAATGCATTGAAATTAATTCTGCTTAGAGATGATTGGTAATATGGATAAAAACTTACACTTTTAAGGGTTAGACCTCTTGTTGGAGGGATCAGCAATTTCCCTTTCATGGTATAAATAGCAGCGTAATCATTTATAGCGGCAAAATACCCTGATACAAACCCAATATTCACTGGTGTCACTAGATCATACACAGGAGGTATAATCCATCTGTTGTCCTGACCCTTTACACCCATAGCACACATAGACTGATCTTTCAAAATTGTGCCATCATAATAAAATGAATCCAGAAGTACCTTTTCTCCGCTCTGGTCAATCAATCTGATATTTTTATAATTGACCAATAACAGAGAATCATTGGGTAAAAAAAATGTATCCTCATCACACATAGAGTTAAATGAATGTATGGTTTCAGTTAGTGCATCCGCAATTAAAATATTAGTTCCGTGATCGCCGTATTTACTCATAGATCTGGGACGTTTATAGATGAAATAATCCAGTTTAGAATACGCACTGCGATATAATTTTCCGTTTTTGTATGTGGTAAAACGATAAACTTTATTTTTAAAAACACCTTCTGTGATGTACACAAACCCATTTTCAAAAAAAGTATCGACGATAAAACAGGATCTCCTTTTTAAAATAATATGTCCTTTAAAACTATCTGATTCATACCGGTAAACATTCTTATCCAGCGATGTTGTTATTGATTCATAATTGCCCCCATACCCTTTATTAATCAGATATTTTTTGCGATAAAAAACAAGATCCCCTCGGCGGTTAAATCGTTCTTCAAAAATCTCTTCCTTTGTTTCACTAAAGTTATGAACCTTCTTGACGCGGTCTCTAAAACGATGCCGGCTTCTCAAATGCCATAATTTGAAATTCTTCCAGAACGGATAACGACGATAAATATGCCAGCTATTTTCATATTTCCTATATCCGGTGCTATTGTATGTAACCTTGTATTGCCGATCTCCTATGGGTAAAGCCGTGCAGTTGACTTCCAGAATGGCGCTTTCCAGATTGTTAAGATCAAAATTATAGTAAGCTTTATCTTCCTTCGAATAATAGGGCGTCTGACTTATACTTCTGGAATATTTGTAACTTTTTCGCACCTGGTTGCTGACCACCACCAACTCATACAGTTTTCGCTTTTTGTAATGCTTCTCGATACTTCCATCACTATAATACTCGTAGTCAATCCTCCTTGGAACAATAACAGACATCCTGCTTCTCTTATTATTGTTATAGTGAATATCAAATACCATTTTCCCTTTTGAAATCAAAGAATATTGAAGCGTATCTCCAAATACATCAAATTTCATAACAGTATCTACCCAGCTTTGTCGTATTGCCTCTATCGACCCCGTCTGGATATAACTCAGATGGTACTCATCTGGCAAGAAATTCGTTTTACCGAAAGACAGCAATCTACAACCATGGAATTCTCTTACTCTGTATATGGCTTGATGTTTCTTATGCAATGAATCAAATCTGAGATAATGCTGATGAGCTGAATCAAGATAGAAAGTCTGAGCTGACAGATTATGCCAGTTAAAAAGCACCAAAAAAACCAGTAACAATTGTCGCATAAGAGCACGTAAAGATACTATTTAAATTTGTA
>JBJTNS010000203.1:0-9316 GCA_046074245.1 Chitinophagaceae bacterium
CCGGTGATTGGAAAAACCAAAATCTTCTCAAACACCAACTTTAACTTAATCTTTACTGCAACTTCAGGACTTCCTTACACAGCTACATCTCAGCCAGTGCAATTAGGTTCTGTAGACAGAGCGCCTATTAAAGGTACACCATGGGGTTCAAGATTGCCTTGGCAGTTAAATACCAACCTGAACATTCAGAAGGATGTGCCATTGACCTGGAAAAATAAAGACGGAAAAACAAAAGGCGCATTTATGCAAGTATACTTTTATTGTACCAACTTGTTCAATACCAAAATCGTATACTCTGTTAACCCATACACCGGTGCTGCAGATGATGATGGTTTCTTGAACTCGCCTAAAGGTCAGCAAGCTTTACAGAACACTTTAAGTGCAGATGCTTACAGTTTCTACTACAGAACCGCTGTTAACAGTCCGTTCAACTACCAGACACCAAGAATGATGTATCTGGGTGCTAAGTTTTCTTTCCAATAACCAACTATTTAATAATAACGAGAAAGAATATGAAAAGTGTTTATCTTAGATTCGGATGGATGTCTCTGGTCTTGATGACTCTGACAGTTAATGCTGCAGAAATCAAGAACCTCACTAAGAGGACTGGTTCAACCACCGGCAATACAGGAAATGGTATGGCAGAATTTGCCAATACATGTAAATCGGCTTCTCAGAGTGCCGACTTAGATATCAATAATGTGCGTACCAGAATTTTAAATGGTGGTGACATGTGGTGGGATTTGAACAACCCTAAATATGAAATACCTAAAGTAACTGACGCCAACAGTGTTAGAAAACATGCTTTGTTCTCTGGTGCTCTTTGGATCGGTGGTCTTGGTAGAGGTGATGGTAACTTACGTATGGCGGCTATGACTTACCGTCAGCGTGGTAACGACTTCTGGCCAGGTACTCTGGATATGAACGACGTAAGTACAGATCCATCACGTTGCGAAAGCTGGGACAAAATGTTTAAAGTAACCAGAGAAGAGTTACTTAGACAACAAAGTTCAGGCAATGTTGATATTGCAAAAAATATCCTTGAATGGCCTGCAGGTGGAAGCTCAAGCACTCCGTTTGCAAGCAATCAGACAACTGATTTAGCGCCATATTTCAATGCAGACGGTGTTCCGGGTTACAACCCTTACGCTGGTGATTATCCAATTCTGGATCCGCTAAGAGCTGCTGATAAAAACCTTCCGAAAGATCAGCCTGATCAAATGATCTGGTTTGTATACAACGACCGTGGTAACGTACACTCTGAAACCGGTGGTATTCCAATCGGTCTGGAATTGCAAACAACTGCTTTCGCTTTCCAAACCAATGATGAGGTAAATAATATGACTTTCTACAAAACCACTATCGTTAACAGAGGTTTTGAAAATCTGGATCAGACTTACTTCGGTCAGTGGGTAGACGCCGACTTAGGTAACTACTCTGATGACTACGTTGGTTGTGATGTTGGCAGAAGCTTAGGTTATTGCTACAATGGTGATGATAACGACGAAGGTGTTCTGGGTTATGGCTTAAATCCTCCAAGTGTTGGTGTCGATTTCTTCCAGGGTCCGATTGATACCAGTGGCGTTGAATTAGGTATGGGTGCATTTGTTTACTATAACAATACCAGCGACCCAGTGAACGGTAACCCGGATAATGCAATCGACTTCTACAACCTGTTAAAAGGTAACTGGATGAATGGTGTTTGTATGAAGTTCGGTGGTAATGGTGTTAACGGAAGTATCTGTACTAAATACATGTTTGATGATGGTACTAACCCTGCAACTGCTTCTTACCCTAAATGGACTGAAAAATCTGCTGGTAACCAGCCTGGTGACAGACGTTTCTTACAGTCTGCTGGTCCGTTTACTCTCGAGCCTGGTGCTGTCAATACAGTAACAGTAGGTGTGGTTTGGGCTAAAACTACTTCAGGTGGTGCAACTGGTTCATTAGGTTTATTGAAACTGGCTTCTGATAAAGCTCAGAAATTATTCAATAACCAGTTCGACTTGCCAGACGGTCCTGAAGCACCTACCGTTGAAGTGCAGGAACTTGAAAACGAATTAGTTCTTAAATTCTTAAATACAGACGTAACTGAAGGTTACACTGAAAATATCAAAAACGAATCTAATCAGACAATCGAATACAAATTCCAGGGTTATATGGTTTACCAGTTAAAAGATGGTACTGTTTCTAACTCAGAATTAAATGATATCGAAAAAGCAAGATTGATTCTTCAGTGCGACGTTAAAGATAATATCACAACAATGATTAATCAGGAGTATGATGCAGACGTGTCAGCTAATATTCCAAAATTAAAAGTTAACGGTGCTAACGAAGGCATTCAGCATACTTTCTCAATAAAAGAAGATGCCTTTGCTTCTGGTTCAAACAAATCACTGGTTAACTTCAAAACTTACAATTACCTGGTAATTGCATATGGTTATCCTTCTAACGACCCTCAGAAACTTGAGGCAGTTCAATTCCTAGCAGGTAGAAATACTGTAAAATTATCTGGATATCCTCACAAATCAGAACCTGAATTCGGTGGTAGTAAACTACAAGCCGGATACGGTGATGGTCCGATGCTTAAACAGATGTCTGGTAGAGGTAATGGTGGTATGGTTTTAGAATTCACTAAAGAAACCATCGACAGAATCTTAGCTAACAACGTAGACAATGAGCCTGTTTATATGGGCGGAAAAGGTCCGGTAAAAATCAAAGTAGTAGATCCATTACTGGTTCCAAATGCTAACTTTGAATTTAAATTCATCGAGCCTAAACCAGTTGCCGCTAAGGGAGTATCTCTGAAATACCAGGATTCAATCAACGCTAAGTCATACTGGGTATTAACCAACTTAACTACTGGCGAGTCAGTTTACGCTGATGGTACAATTGAAAGTAAAATTGAAACCGTACAGGGTAAAGTAAGTTTCGGTGGTGCTACAAAAACCATCAATAACTTAAGAGACTGGGGTCTGGCTGTTGAGATTCAACAAACACCTGCTCCTGGCAGAAACCCTTACGGTGAGCCAACAAACGGTCTTGTTGATTTCGATGTAACTTTCGCTGACGACAACAAACGCTGGTTAACAGCTTTAACAGACGTGGATGCAGAATACTCTCCGTTTAACTGGATCCGTTCTGGAACAAATGGTCTGTCGGCTTCTGCATTAGATCCGTATATTCACGATTTCTATTCTGATTTCGATCCATCTCACACAGGTAATGATGCTTATGATCCATATGAGGCATACGAAAAAATCTGGGACAGAAGAATTGCACCATATGCTTTATGTGCAAGAACCGAAGGTCCAAATGCATCAAACGGTGCAGTATTATACAATCCGGCATGGAAAGGCTCTTCAGTAACTGATAACCCGATTTCAGAACTATCAAGCATACAATTAGTCATTACCCCGGATGTTACTAAATGGACTAAATGTGTGGTGTTAGAAATGGCAGAAGACAAAGACTTAAGTCAGGGTAACATGGAGAAATTCAATATGCGCTGGCACAATTCTGTCAATCCAGTTGTTAAGCCTAACGGCAGCATCGAGTGGGTTGAAGATCCAAGTGAAAAGGGAAGATCATGGTTCCCTGGTTATGCCATCAACCTAGAGACTGGCGAAAGATTAAATATTATGTTTGGTGAAGATTCATACTTGCCAGCTGCTGAAGGTGGTAATGATATGATCTGGAATCCAACCAGCAAATTCTCTGATGGTACTTACAACTACTTTGGTGGTAAGCATAACATCTATGTCATGGGAAGTTATGTTGGTATGGCAGCAAGAAACTACAAAGGTCCAATCTACGATGGTGGTGCTGAATACCAAACTCTTTTAAATGTAGGAAGTATCAATACATCTCCAACACCAACCAACAAAAGAAAAGTATTGTCTCAGGCAATGTGGGTAATTCCTGCAATGGCTGCTCCAAGCTTCACTTTGAAAGACGGTCTTCCTCCAACAGAAGTAAAAATTACGTTGAACATGCGTAAGCCATATACTAAATCACTACCTGGTGGCGATAGCACATATTTACCAAGATACACCTTCTCTACAGAAAGTATCTACAACAATGTAAACAGTGAAACAGGTAAGAACTCAGTAGACAAAATCAACGTAGTTCCAAATCCATATTACGCAACCAGTGGATACGAATCAAGTGCAATCGACGCCAGAGTTAAAATCACTAACTTACCTCCAAAATGTACCATCTCTGTATATTCTCTGAATGGTACACTGGTAAGAAGAATTGAGAAAGATGACCTGGAGACATTTGTTGACTGGGATTTGAAGAACAATGGTAAGGTGCCTGTAGCGAGTGGATTCTATATTATCCATGTCGACTGTGGTGATCTTGGAGAGAAAATTTTGAAATGGTATGGCGTAATGCGTCAGTTAGACCTGGATACTTATTAATTATAATTTAGAAAAATCAGTATGAGAAAAAATATAATATTAGCAATCACTTTCTTTTGTGCGCTAGCAGGACATGCTCAAATGTCTGCTCCTGCCAGAACCGGTCAGTACGGTTTTACACAACTGATGGTGAACGGCTGGGCTCAGTCAAGCGGTATGGGAAATGCTAACTCAGCAGGTGTGTCAGGAGTAGAATCATTCTTCTGGAACATTGCAGGTTTAGGTAAGGTAAATGGCACAGAGCTGGCTTTCAGCAGATCTGCCTGGTTAGTTGGAACTGGTATCAATATCAATTCATTTGGATTTGCTCAGGCAATCGGAAAAGATAAAGATGGTGTTATCGGAATGAGTGTCTCTTCATTCTCATTAGGCCAGATTCCTATCACTACCTACGATCAGCCAGATGGTGGTATCGGTACTTACAAACCTTCTATCAGTAATATCAACCTTGGATATGCTTATAACTTCGGTGAAAAAATCTCTGCCGGTCTGAACGTTAAGCTGGCCTCTGAATCTACTCCGGATGTTAGAGTGAGTGCAGTTGGTATTGATGCAGGTTTACAATACGCAGATTTAATGACCAAGAGAACTGAAAAGTATAAAGATGCAGAGAAAAACCCGGCAGCTGGTCGTGGTTCTGATATCCGTTTCGGTGTAAGTATCAAAAACCTTGGTACAGACGTTCGTTACTATGGTGATGGTCTTGCCGCTAAGTCGAACTTAAATGATAAGAGTTTCACCACTACTACATCTCAGAGATCTGACAAAACGCCTTTGCCTTC
Source organism: Chitinophagaceae bacterium (assembly GCA_046074245.1). GTDB lineage: Bacteria > Bacteroidota > Bacteroidia > NS11-12g > UBA955 > JABMMZ01. The sequence goes on from JBJTNS010000203.1 coordinate 5,207, forward strand.
TTTCATCAATATCGGCCTGGCTTATGATATCAGACTGGATAATCAGAAAGATGTATACTGGCACAGATTAACCACTGCATTAAGTTTTACCAGCAATACTGCTTCAAGCAATCAAACTGCTTTTGGTTTAGAATATGCTTACAAAGAAATGTTAATGCTGAGAGCTGGTTATAACTACGAGAAGGGAATCTTCAACTACGATACCAGAAACAATGCCTACACAGGTATGAATATGGGTGCAACAGTTCAGTTGCCAATCAAATCTAAAACAGGCGAAGGCAACAGTTTAGTAGGAGTAGATTATTCTTACAGACATACCAGACCATTCTCTGGAACACATACCTTCGGATTAAGAATTAGTATTGATTAATTAATAAGAAATTTTATTAACTTTGCGCAAGTGCTTTCATTTTGGAAGCACTTGTTTTTTTTAACAGCTATAAGAACATGAGTGAAATCGTTTATTTAACCAAAGAAGGTTACGACAACCTGAAGAAAGAGATAGAGCATTTACAAAAAGTGCAGCGACCTGCTATCAGTGCGCAAATTGCTGAAGCAAGGGATAAAGGCGACTTGTCAGAAAATGCCGAGTACGACGCTGCCAAAGAAGCTCAGGGCCTTCTGGAAGCGAAGATTGCAAAACTGAATGATATGTTTGCCAATGCCAGAGTGATAGACGAAAGCAAACTTGATATTTCTAAAGTTAATCTGCTGAGTAAAGTTAAAGTTAAAAATCTTAACGCTAACCGCGAAATGGAATACATGATAGTTTCTGAAAAAGAAGCTGATATGAAGCTTGGTAAAATATCCAGTAAATCTGCCATAGGTGCGGGTTTAATGGGTAAATCAAAGGGCGATATCGTAGAAATCAGTGTGCCTGCTGGTATCGTTAAACTAGAAATCCTCTCCATATCTCTCTGATATGTCTACTATCTTTTCTAAAATTATTGCCGGAGAAATTCCTTGCTATAAAATCGCAGAGAACGAGCAGTTTTTGTCATTCCTTGACGTGAGTCCCGTTGCTGCCGGACACGCTCTGGTGGTTCCTAAAACGGCAGTTGATTATATCTTTGATATGGACGATCAGCATCTGGCAGACATGCATCTTTTCGCTAAGAAGGTTGCTAAAGCACTCAAATCTGTTGTGCCTTGCCGGAAGATTGGAGTTGCAGTGGTTGGGTTAGAAGTGCCTCATGCGCATATCCACCTGATTCCGATGAACACAATCGGGGATATGAATTTTACCGGTGAACGTGTAAAAATGAGCTCTGAGGAGTTCGAAAAACTGGCCAGTGCAATTGCTGCAGCCATGTAATCTCAAACTTTTGTCCGGTTTTTTCATAGCCTTTATAGACTAATGAAAGGATTTATGTAACAAAATGCGCTATTTTGCGTTACTTCCAATAAATTTTGTTTCTCTATTTCCGTCATACCGTTTTAATGCTGCTGCTAGTAAGTCTCAGTACTGCTCAAGCACAGTTTTATACTATCAGTGGGACGGTAAGAAATGCCTTGAATGAACCAATTGCGTTGGTTGAAGTTTCACTCGAAAATAATTCCAGCCTGAGAACCAGTACCGATCTTAAAGGGCATTATTCCATTCAGGTAATGGATGGGTCTTATGTCGCAATTTTTACCATGCAGGGTTTTAAAACCCTTAAAATGCCGGTGATTGTCTCTGGCAAAGATGTGGTGCAGGATGTGATGATGGAAGATTTTCATACCCAGATGGGTGGAGCAAAAGTATCATCTAAAAAGGCAGATCGTTCAGAGGAAATTATCAGAAAGGTTATAGATAATAAATACAAGTTCAATCGGATGGAATCGTATTCTGTAGATGCATACATTAAAGCTACAGAAAGTGCCGAGACTACCCGAAAGAAAAGTGATACTTCTAAAGCAGTTCCTTCAGGGGGCTTAAATATGGCGGAAGTATCTTTAACTGTCCATTTTTCGCCACCTGATAAAATTAAAGAAGAACGAAATGGGGTAGAAGTGAGAGGTAGTAAATCAGGTTTGTTTTATCTGACGCATACCGATGGAAATTTTAATTTCTACAGAAATTTACTGGAACTTCCGGCATTGTCTGAAATGCCCATTTTGTCGCCAGTCAGCAACAGCGGTCTAATAGCCTATAAATTTAAAATGCTTAAGACCTATGAAGAGAATAATAAGACCTATCATAAAATTCGTGTTAGTCCAGGTATGCTGGGTAATGCCCTGGTATCGGGCGAGCTGGTGATTGAGGACAGTGTCTGGTGCATTCATTCTTTGCGACTGAGTATTCCCAAATATCACATGGTTGAATATGACTTGTTTGAGGTGAGTCAGCAATACGAACGTCTCGATTCTCATTATATGCTGAAGTCGCAGGAATTTAATTACCATGCTAAATTTGGCAAGACTGTAAACAGTGGTCGCACCGTAGTCTATTATTCTAATTATAAATTTAATCAGCAGTTTAAGAAGCGTTTCTTTAATAACGAATTAAGCAGTACCACTAAAGAGGCCTACGAAAGGGACAGCAGTTTCTGGAAAAATATCCGACTCGAACCAATTTCACCAAAAGAAATGGCCTTTATCCGGCGCTCGGATAGTATGCGGGCATTGGTGTCACAAAAACAATGGCAGGATTCTACGGATAAAGTATACAATAAAATAACCTTTAAGAAGCTGGTGTTTACGGGTCAGGGGAACTACTTAAGAAGCAAAGAACGCAACTGGTTTTTTAAGCCTTTAATATCAACTTATACGCCTTTTTACATAGCCGGACCGAGGATTAATTACTGGGTTTATTATTCAAAGGAGTTTAAGGATAAGCAGTTTATCAGCATCACACCTACGGTTAATTACGGGACACTTAATAAGGATATCAAAGGAAGTCTAACTGTCTCTCGATTGTACAATCCTTTTAAAAGAGGGTTTTATTCTGTTAGTGCGGGCTCAGATTTCGGGGTTATTAATCCTTACAATTCGTGGCTGAAACTTTTTACCCGAAATAATTTTTATGCTCACGATTACGGAAGCATATGGCACAGGGTTGAATTGTTAAATGGGTTATATCTTGGTAATGGTGCCGAATTTTCGAACCGACGTGCCATCGATAATATGAAATTCGATTCTCGCGGAGATAGTCTGTGGGGCGGTAATACCGATATTGTTAAATTTAGTATTTATAAAGCTCTGTATGGCACTATTTCACTGAGTTATGTACCATTTCAGAAATACATCAGAGAGCCTTATCAGAAGTTGATTCTTGGTTCTTCATGGCCTGAATTTACTGTCAGGTACCGCAAAGGATTACCTGTGATGGGCAGTGTGGTTGATTTTGATTTTCTGGAGTTTCTGGTTGAGCAGGAATTAAAGGTTGGCTTAGCGGGAATCAGTAAATACAGAGTTTTAAGTGGTGAGTTTTTAAATATTAAGGATTTGCGATTGGTGGATCAGCGTTTTCATAGAAGTGCCGGTCCGATTTTCTTTACCAATCCATTGTATTCCTTTCAGGGAATAGATACATCTTATTCAACCATCAAGCGTTTTTATGAAGGACATTATCTGCATAGGTTTAATGGTGCGATACTTAATAAAATCCCACTTCTGAAGAAATTAAACATCATTGAAGTAGCTGGAGGTGGTGTTCTGTATACCCGCGATTTTGTTCGCCAGAATACGGATCCTTTAGTATCTGTCAATAAAGAGTTGTTGTACGTTGAAGCCTTTTTCGGATTCGAAAAAATCATCCGTTTATGGAAAGAGCGCCTTCGAATCGGTGTCTTTCTTGTAGTAGCAGACAGCAATCAGTTTAATTACCCTGCTCAGTTAAAATTTACAATCGAGAGCTACAGCAACACAGCGAATAAATGGCCGTATTGAGGGGTTAGGAGCCAGGAAATAGGAAATAGGGGGGCTTGCGCTAGATGATGAATACTCTAAAAATACAGAATACTAACGCGTCAGAGACGCAGCAGCGTCTCGTTTTGAAAGAATATACATTTTCCAGTAGCCGTCGGGCTCGCAGCCCACGGACAAAATTGGGTTCGTGGTTCCTGAGCTAGTCGAAGGGCAGCCCACGGACAAAATTGGGCTCGTGGTTCCTGAGCTCGTCGAAAG
>JBJTNS010000204.1:0-4494 GCA_046074245.1 Chitinophagaceae bacterium
AATCAAGTTACAATTCAGGGGCGTTATCTATACGGTAACCCAAATGGAGTAGACAATTTTCCAAATGTTATTTTTTCTGCAAGCAAAACCGCTTCTGTTTTAGCGGCAACGGATTCCGCTGTAATTGCTACGGTCCCTTCCGGTGTTTCAACCGGACCAATTACACTAAGAAATTCTGCTGGAAGCGATACTTCGGCTCAAAACTTCACATTAATTCCAAAAGTGTATTTTGATGAAACTCATAGTTGGACTGATCCCGATACAAGTGCCGTTATAACCAATAGTTTTGAGCCTCAAGGTGCAAGTCCTAGACTTTCCATTACAGTATTTACGACAGGCAATGCAGGATTCATTTCAGATGTTTTATTTTCAAACAATGTCTCGGCTGCCGGACTAACTTATATTAATAGTAATTCGATTTCAGTCGTGGTACCGACAGGAGCAGTACGCGGACCTTTAACGATCGTAACTGCGGCAGGTACGACAGTTTCAAATAACGATTTTTTCCCTGTTCCGAAAATATCCTCTGTCAAAACCAATGATGCAACTGTTGTAAGTTATATGCCTTCAGGCGGATATGGCAGTGGCGTAACAGGCAGAAGTATTCAAATAATCGGGTCGGGCTTATCTAGTATTAGTAAAGTTCAATTTACAGGTCAAAATGGGTGGATAGATGCGTCGAATTGTGGGTATTCAGGCAATAACCCATTCAAGGATACTTTTTATTATTTAGATAGATCAAACATTCTGCGTCAAGATGCACGTGTTGCAACTTGTGTACCTGTAGGCGCGGTGGCAGGACCAATTAGAGCTTTCAATGATATTGGTGAAGGCATATCACCTTGGAATTTTCATCCAGAACCCGTAATAGGCAGCCTTTCAGTTAGTGGCGCTGGCTTAGGGGTTCCAGTAACAATAAGCGGTTCAGGTTTTACAAATTTCAATCGAATAACTTTTGGAGGGGCTGCAGCAGGTTCTCCAACTTCCTCAAGTGATACTTCTATAACGGTTGCCGTACCAGCAGGTGCTGACGATGGACCAATCACTGTACGTACTCCTGTGGATATTGGTTCTTCGGACAACTTTTACGTAAAACCTAGAATTTCAAACATATCACCATCAGTACCTAAATTTGGCGATATGTTAACAATAACTGGGACAGGTTTCACAGGCTTCATTAACGCAACAATAAATGGAACTTCTCTAACTAATCCGATAGTCAGTGGTGATACTTCAATATCGGGGAAGGTCTCTTGTTCCGCATCTTCTGGCCCTCTTTCTATTTCAGCCGCTCTAGGAAATAATCCAGTGCAACCGAATTTGAATTTGACTGCCCTTGCACCATCAATAACTAGTTACGGTAGTAATAACTCTGGAAATGATACTTTTTATAAGTCATCTGGAACACTCAAAGTATCAGGATACGATCTGGGCTGCGTTACGGGAATTTCTTGGCCAGCCTCAACTCTGAGTGGATTTATAGCCGGAACAACCAGCATCTCAGCTACCTTGCCATCATCAGCTGCGCAATCAGCATTATTGAAATTGATAATAAATGGAAACCCGATTAATACCACATCATTCCTATGGGCAACACCATTGATAAATTCGCATTCAATATCACCTTCTAGCCAAAGTGTTTCTATAGCCGCTTCGGATGTAACTGTGTCTGGAAGCGGAAATAACATAAAAATTACATATAGATACTCAGCAGCCAAACAGTTATTTGCTGCAACTCAAACAATTTCAGTTTCTGGATTTACATCGGCAGCCTTCAACTTGAATAATGCCACAATAACATCAGTAGCAACAGTCACGGCTGGATCAAAGTACAGTTTTGTACTTACTGTTGGAGCAAATCCGGGTACAGCATCAGGTACCGGAACGGCAACTGCATCAAGTGCTATTCGAGGCACAACTCAACTAACTATTAATGGAAGTGGATTCGCTGGTTGCCAGTCAGGAACATGCCCAACTGGAGTTAGCGTAACTCTTGGAACATATTCTGTTCAATCATCAAGTTTTACTACCTTCACTGATACGACAATAGTCTTCGTTATTCCAGAAGCGCTTTCATCAACAGGCTCTACAACAATCAAGGTCACTACTCCGTTTACGACAATTACTTATGGAACGCCAATATGGGTTGTATAAATAAAAAAATATTGAATGAGAACGGTTTCTCATTAGTTGAATTATTAATCGCACTTATTGTTACTTCGATAATTTCCGTACCAGTAGTCAGGGTTATAATTGATTCGTCCAGTAATTTACAGAGAGTTGCTAATGAAGCTGCATATAATCAGCAAGCGCTGCAATTCATGCAGGTACTACAGAATGACATAAAGGATTCACAAGATACTTTTATTTTTGATCAGAACTATCCTATGTCTACTAATAATCTCTGTACTTCTGCAACTTCGGAAACTTGGCAAACAACGTCCAACAATTTTACGAGACAGATTGCAACTATTGTTAGCCAGAAGTTGGTATATCCGAATAATTACAATAACCCAGGTTTTCTAGTGCCTCAAAAAATCTGGATTGGATATGAAATCAAGAGAGTAGCAAGCTCTGTGACAGGGCAAGAACGCGCTTTTGAAATTTGGAGAAATGAATGCTCATCAGGAGGGGTGTCTCCAACAAATAGTTACACAGTTTTAACCATGGGCAATGTGCTCTGCGCAAATAACTCACTTGACACTTTCTTAGGATTATCATCTGCAAAAGATGTAGGAAAGCCTAATTGTCCGAATTTAGTAGCATTAAGTAGCTCTTTGGCGAATTCTTCGATTAATGGGAAAGCAATGTTTTCGTGTACGGGCGCCGGAGTTATCACCTGCCCAATTGATTCTTCAACTAGAGGAGTTTATAAATTTGATATATCTCTTCCAGTAGCAAGTTGTTCTCCACCAATACTTGCCACCTTGAATGTTAACTTAAATTGTTCTGTGAATTCTAGCACTCCCAGATTACCAAATCCTCTTTCCGGGATAGGTCGAGTATTTGTATGAAAAGCAAGATTAAAAAATCATTGAGTGGGGATCAAGGATCAGCTCTTGCGCTTGTACTAATTTTAATAACGGTTTTAAGTACGATTCTAATGTCGATTGCTTTTTTGACACAGAGCGCCAGCCAAACCATTTCCCAGCAAGCGCAAAACAAGAATTTCAAATCAGATATTTTTACTGCGGCATATCAACAGGCAATGGAATGTCTTACCATTCAAAAAAATTGTCCAGGCACCGGTAATTCAAAAACTTTTGGTTCAGTTTATGATTCTTGCGATGTAAATAATTGGTTTGCAGATTTATCTTCCACTGAATATGGGTATGGAGATGTAAAAATCCAATGTAATCAACCGCCAGATAGCGGATTGATTCAACCAATGGCCTCATACATGTTGGTGGGAACTGGTTGTGATTCTCCTTGTTCACCACAAATTGGCCTAGACGGCGGAGTGGTCATCACCAATGGTGGATCATGCCAACCCTTAAATTTGAACGGCGGAATAATAAATGCATCTGGTGCGTGGAGTGGATTTACTAGCTCAAGTTGTAACCTGGCATTTGGGTCCCAAGAATCAACGATAATAACCCCTAATCCGACGGCTCTTTCTGTGGATCCCTGTCCAGCCTCAAATTTCGGCGTTGCGTGTGATTGTCCAACTGGTTTCAATTTTGGATCGGAAAAATGCTCATCTGTAAATTCATTTGATTCACTTAATCCAAAAAATACTAATTCTTATCTTTATGCATATCTAAAATATTTGGGTAACCAAGCGAACAGATTATTTACATCTGCAGGTGGATATGCCGCAGCTCCTGCTCAAATAAATTCATGTTCAATTAGTCCAGGACTTATTGATAATTCAATTTTAAATAACTTGAATAGTAAAACCACCAATTCGAATTCGTGCGCAACATTTACATTAAATTCAGGCACCTATATATTCAATGCCAGTACCGATCAATATGGTTCCGAGACTGCTTCATGGAAAATTGACGATGGGGTAAATGTTACAAGCAATGGAGAGGTTCATCTTGTACTTGCAAATAATTCGATTATTGATATCCAAAATGGAAGTTTAGCTTTGTCTGCGGGCCGAGCCCCATCGAATTCAACACTTCCGATAGATCCTGTAATTGCCGTTGGTGAAAAATCTAATAATTTGTATACTTCAGTTATATGGGATGGTTTGAGAAGGCCTGCCATAACTATCGGCTCCTCAGGTAATTTAATTACAAATGGAATTATTTTTGCACCTACAGGCGCAGCTGATATTCAAAATCAATCTGGTGCAAAATTTGGTAATGGTGTAATTTTTAGTGGGTTGAAACTAAGTCAAAATACAACCTCATTTACTGGAACAGTCGGTGCACCGTCTACGTATAATGGAGATAGGGTTGTGCAACTAAGATTTTGGTTCTACGTCTCAAAGCAAGATCCAAGCTATGAACTTCTATGTCATCCTGGAAAATCAAACTTTAATTT
>JBJTNS010000205.1:0-15540 GCA_046074245.1 Chitinophagaceae bacterium
GGCCATTGCTGCACATTACAAAGCCATCTGTGAATTAGTAGAAGGGGATATCAGTGCAGAAGTGTTGTCAACAGATTTTGCAACAATGGTAGAAGAAGGAAAAAAATTAGCTGCGATTCATAAAAATATTGTGGTGAAAGTACCGATGATTAAAGACGGTATCAAAGCAATTAGCTGGTTTACTGCTAACGGTATCAGAACCAATTGCACATTAGTGTTTTCAGCTGGTCAGGCAATTTTAGCGGCAAAAGCAGGAGCAACATATTTATCACCATTTATTGGCAGAGTAGACGATATCAGCTGGGATGGTATGGATTTGATTTCTCAGATTTCACATATTTATTCAATGCAGGGCTTCGAAACGCAGATACTTGCTGCATCAGTAAGAAATCCATTGCATATTGTTAAATCTGCTGAAGCCGGAGCACACGTGGTAACGTGTCCATTGGATGCTATTTTAGGATTGTTAAACCATCCTTTAACAGATATCGGACTAGCCAAGTTCCTTGCAGATCACAAGAAAGCTAACGGTTAATTTTAAGACAACTCCGCTCGTATGAAACATCATACAAGTTTTAAGAGGAAGTTGTTTCTGGTTTTAGACGACCATAAAAGCAGAAAGCCATTGAACAGGCTGTTTCATGGCCTTCTGTTTACTTTAATTATTTTAAGTTCATTTTTGCTGATAATTGAAACAGTTAGTTCTGTCAGTAAAGCATATTCTACATATTTCTTTTCTTTAGAGGTACTCACCATGATTTTTTTCTCCTTGGAGTACCTGATGCGCATATATACTTGTACGGAGCAGCATTCGTATTCGCATCCGGTTTTCGGCCGAATAAAGTATATTTTTACGCCATTAATGCTGATTGATATTTTATCAATTATCCCATTTTACCTGATCATTTTCTCTTCTAATTATTCTGGATTTTACATATTTAGTATTTTTAGAGTTTTGCGTTTATTCAAAGCCATTCGCTATGTGGAAGCATTCAAGTTGATAGGCAAAGTTTTTTATATTCAGCGCGAGCAATTGCTGGTGAGTTTCATTTTTATTTTATTTGTGTTTGTCTTTGCTTCCAGCATTATTTATATCGCAGAAAAAGATGCACAGCCAGATAAATTTTCAGATATACCTACCGCTATGTGGTATACTGTTGCCACTATCACAACCGTTGGGTATGGCGATGTTTTTCCTGTAACAGTGATAGGAAAAATAACTGGTGGATTAATATCTATGACCGGCTTATTATTATTTGCCATTCCGACTTCAATTTTAACTTCTGGTTTTTTAAAGTTGAGTCAGCAGAATAAGAAGCAAATCTGTCCGCATTGCGGAAAATCTCACGAATAGTCTGAAATTTTATATTATTGTAAATCAATATATTACAATAATATTTATAAATAAAAACTGAGTTTGGTAACTTTTTTAAAACTCTGAACGACATATACCCGAAACGATTTGAACACTACCGAATTTAATACCATCGTCAGACAATGGTCGCCGCATCTGTTAAGGTTTGCCTATAGGCAACTTAACAATATGGATGCAGCAAAAGATGCGGTACAGGATGCATTTGAGGTTTTCTGGAAGAACAAAGATTCTGTTGATCCATCAAAAGCGAAGCAGTATTTATTTACGGTAGTATTCAGAAAGGGCATAGACAACTTCAGAATGAGAAAAAACGAGACAGATACAGATATCCTGAGTAATGTATCAGCGCATGGTCAGGCACTTGATGCTGCCTATTCTGACAAGGAGTTGATCGCCATGGCGCTCGAGCAATTGCCCGATTTGCAGCGGCAATTAATTTTATTGAGAGACCTGGAGGGCTATGATTACAACGAAATAAGTGAGATAACGGGTTTGAATTTGAGTCAGGTAAAAGTGTATCTGTTCAGAGCCCGTAAAACTTTAAAGGACACAATAACCACTATTGAAGCATTATGAAAAAGGTCATTATAACCCGCGAGAATTACGAAGAAGTGATGTTTGGATTGCTAGAGAACGAGTATTCAAAGGAAGTTCGCGATAATTTGCTTGATCAGATACAGGCAGATACTTTTTTAGCATTTGAGTGGAAGCAATGGAGTAAAGCAAGTTTTTCTGAAAGTACAGAGTCATACAGAAAAAACGAAGCAGAGTTTCTGGAGAGTTTAACCAGGGAAGAGAAAAAGCGTGGTGGCATATTCATTTTACACAGAAATTTTGCAATAGCTGCCTCTCTGATACTTCTTTTAGGAGTTTCAGTTGCCATATACAATCGTCAGGCTGAAACTGTTCCACCAGTAGATATAGTTACAACTAATACCAATATACCTTCTGAAGAGAAGGCTATCGAGCAAGCACCGAAAACTGATAATAGCACTCAGAAAGCCCTACCATTTGTCATTGCATCAGTTTCTGCCAGGAAACAAAATCAGGAGGAAATTGTGTTGCCAGTTCAAACAACAGACAGCAGTAGTTTCATACTTAGCAAGCAGGAGGAGATTCTTCCTGTGAAGCTGCTGAGCATTCAGGAACCGGCGCCGGTTAAAGAATTGCCTAAGTCGAGATATACAATCAGCATAACAGAAGAATCAATTAATGGTATAGTTCAGACAGAAGCATCACTGAAAGAAAAGCGTTACACCATGGTCGATGTCATGAACAGGAAAGACGGTATAAGTTTATCAAAGTTTTTAGACAATGCCAGAACTCAAATAGTAGAAGACAAAGAAAAACATATCACATACATAGAATACATTGCTGCAGACATGACTGTTCTTGTTGTGCCATTAACTAACTAAAAAATCAAGAAAATGAAAAAGAATTTAATAGCGATAGTCGCGTGTATGAGCGCTGGTTTTATTCAGGCGCAGAACAGTAATGATACTATAAAAATACAACTGGGAACAGAGCATATTACATTACCTATGCCAAAGACGGGCAATAAAGTTACGGTAAATCTCGAAGATTCTGGCAGTATTATTCAGATTAGTGTAGGTAAAATTTCAAAAAACGCTTCGGTAATGAGTTCAGGAATGGGAAGAATGCCATTAGAGCCAGAGAGTAAGAAGAGAGTATCCTGGTTCAGAGAAGTTGAAATGGGTATGTTGTATTTATTGAGCACAGGAAGAGAGCAAAGAGCTGATACTGCAATATATTACAGATATCAGGATTTGACCAATGGTACCAGCAATCCTTCAAAAACCAGTTTTATAAAAATTTCACCTGAGCGGATATATCCAGGCTTGAGTTTCGGGTTGAACATCAAAGAAAAACGCCGTCCATTTAAAAACACTAAAATGACCTATGTAACAGGTTTTAAATTCAGATACAATGTCTTTACTGCAAGAGGAAATTATGAAGTAACAGAGGTAAAATCTGAAGTAAAAAATGGGGTATTCAGGTATTATGCAGACAGTGTTTTATCGGTAACCCGTGGCAATTATAATTCTCGCACCAGTATTTATCAGTTTGTATTCCCATTCATGCTCGAATTTAATTCTAAAAAGCCCGATTTAAGTTATTCAGCGGGATTGCAATTAGTGGTAGGATTTAATTCATCAAAAATCATTACCAAGAGTGGCGAGAATCTTAAGAATACCAATATGATTATTAATTACACCAATCCACAGATATTGCAGATACAGCCGGCATTTAAGGTAAATTATAAAAAGCTGAGTGCACAGATATCTGCAAGTTTAGGAACCACCAGGGTTGGGTATGGTGCTACACAGTATTTCAGAGGCAACATGTGTTTTCTGAGTGTAGGATACAAACTTTATTAATCAATAATTAACATTAAAATACTGACAGATTCCATCCGGATCGGGGGAGAGGTATGTCAAAAAAATAAACAAAAATGAAAAAAGTAATATTAGCAGCAGCGATTCTGACCATGAGTGTTCAGGCTTGCAAAGACAAGGACAATGGTGTAGTAACGCCTAAATCGACATTAACGGTCAGACAACAGGCCATGATTGGCAAAGACTGGATGATTCATTCGGTAATGATGGATACAATGGATGTAACCCCTTTTTTAGATGCTTGTATAAAGGATAATATCATGCATCATTTTACAGATGAGAGCAAGGGTTATGCGGATGAAGGAGCAACGAAATGTGATGCATCAGACTCTCAGCGTATGGTGTTGAGCTGGAAGCTGATCAACAATGAATCACGTTTAGTTATTCATCAGTCAGGCGAGCGCGATACTTTTGATATAGAGAGTGTGAATACCACAGAGCTGAAGTATAGAATAGATGGGGCTTTGATTACGCTGAGAAATAAATAATAGGTTAGTAGCCGTTGCGAATTCAATTGCAGCGGCTATTTATTTACTTCTGATAGCTTCTACTGGTACGAGGCGACTGGCTCTGTAGGCAGGAATTAAACCAGCCAGTAATCCAATGACAGAAGCAAACATAATACCTTGAAATACGTTACCCCAGGTAAGCACCATTCTGAAAGAAGATTCGGTTCCGGAAATAAACATATTCAGCAAGCCAGAAACACCCCAGGTAAGCATGATACCAATGATACCACCGAGAATACTTAAAACAATTGCTTCTGTCAGGAAGTGAAAGAGGATAAATTCGTTTTTAGCGCCAAGAGCTTTTTGAATACCGATAATATTAGTTCTTTCTTTTACAGATACAAACATAATATTGGCAACACCGAAGCCTCCAACCAGCAGAGAGAAGAGACCAATAATTAATCCGAATTTGTTAATTGTTTTAAATAATTCGGTAATTGTATCACTGAGAAAAGAGATTTTATTCAAAGAGAAGTTATCTTCTTCCTGAGGTTTCTGTCTGCGTATTGATCGCATACTACCTCTTAATTCCTCGTACACAGCATCGGCTCCGACATTGTCTTTAGCTTTAACAATAATATTGGTACCGTTTGTCTCGTTGGTGAGATACTGAAGGAATTTTACGGGCACAACGATATCATCGTCAAAATCCAGGTTAACGATATTATCTCCCTGATTTTTAAAAACACCGATTATTTCAACCTTCTTTCCAAACATGGTAATCGACTTTCCGACCAGGCCTTTACTTTTATCAAACAAACCCATTGCCACATTATGTCCTATGATGGCCACATTTTTTGCATTGAGATCTTCAAATTCATTGAAGAAGCGGCCTTCAGTAATTTCAAGATTTTCTATTTTGCTAAATTCGAAACTATGCCCGTCAATTTTTACATTTTCCAGAAATTTTTCACCAGCTCTTATAGTTGTGTTTTGAGTGGTAGTAAAGGCAACAGCATCCAGCAACTGGTTTACGGGTTGTTCTTTGAGTGCTTTTACTTCACTATAGCGGGCATTAGGGCGGTTCATGTATTTCCACCACGGGTAATCGTTGCTGCCGCCTACCCAGAGCCATTTGTCTATATAAATAACATTTTTGCCCAGCGACTGAACACTTTTTTTAATGTTCATTTCAAGAGAGTCTACAGCTGTAAAAACGGTAATGATAGAGAATATACCGATACTGATTCCAATTACTGAAAGTATGGATCTGAGTTTGTTGCTTATCAGCGACTGAAAAGCCATAGACAAACTTTCGAAAAGCAGGCGTATGTATAAACGAAATTTCAAACGACGACCAATATTAGGTCATATTCAACAATTAATGCAAGAAAAATCGATGATTGTTGAATTAATCCCTATTAATTGGCAGGTTTTTTCGGAAACAGCAAGCTTAGGAGTATGCTTACAGACAATATTCCAAGAATCACCATGAGTGAGATAAGGTTATTGAAACCGATGGCAGCAAACCAGTGTTCGAATAGCATTTTTACACCAATAAAGGCCAGAAGAACACCTAATCCATATTTTAAATAAGAGAACAGATGCATGATATTGCTGAGTAAGAAGAACAGACTTCTCAGGCCCATAATGGCAAAAATATTAGAAAAGAAAACGATATAAGGATCTTTAGTGACAGAGAATATAGCAGGTACAGAATCGACTGCAAAAACCAGGTCGCTGAATTCTACCACCAATAGCACAATGAATAACGGGGTTAAATGTTTAACACCATTTTCTTTATGGATAAATTTACCTTTCACATATTCCGGCCACAGTTTGAAGTATTTGGAGGCTACTTTTACTACTGGGTGTTTTTCGATATCCATGGTTTCGTCTTCGTCTTTTGACCAGAGAATTTTCAAACCAGAGAATACCAGGAAAGCGCCGAACACATATAGAATCCAGTGGAAGTTGGCAATGAGCATAGAACCAGAAAAAATGAACAGCATGCGGAGTATGATAGCACCAATAACACCCCAGAATAACACTTTTTTATAGTATTGATTTGGTACTGCAAACGAGTTAAAAATTAATAGAATAACGAATAGATTATCTACCGAAAGAGAATACTCAATAAAATAGCCGGTTAAAAAATCCAGGGAAATTCTATCCTGATAAAGTGCCAGATTAGCGGCAAAATTATTGGCATTAAACACCAGGTCGGGTTGATACTGAGAGGCTATTTGTGTGAGTTTTTCCTGAGAATCTATCCCGTGCACCAGGTATCCAGCCTGTTTTAAAAACAGAAAAAAGATGAGCGAAAAAGACACCCATACAGAGGTCCATGCAAAAGCATTTTTAAAAGTAACTGGTTTATTACCTTTCGAGAACACTCCAAGATCGAGTGCTAAAACGACTAAAATAAAGCTGATAAAAACGGAAAAAAACAGAATTTCTCTACTCATGATTCGGGCACAAGATTAACCCATTTTACTCAGTTTTTTATCACTTTCCAGGCAAATAATTCTCCACCACTTCTGAAGTTCAGAAAGTAGATGCCAGGATTAAGAGACTCGGTGTTTATTGAGTAGTCATTTTTGTCTGTTGTTTCAAGAACCAGTAATTCGCGTCCATGCACATCTGTTAGACGCAGAGTTCCGGCAATATGATCTGTTATTTTTACGGTAAGCAATTGAGTAAAAGGATTGGGGAAGACAGAAGGAGCCGGATGCGCATTCATACTGTTTACAGAAGAAAACTGAAGAACTTTAATGATAGCAGTATAGGCATTTACCCTGCCATAACCGTAGGTATTATTAGGCACAGTTCCGGTACTCTGATCGACATCTGTGGTGGTTTCGAGAATTTCTTTTACCTGAGCAGCTGTCAGATTGGGGTTCGCCTGTAGCATCAGAGCAACAATCCCTGTAACATGTGGTGCTGCCATAGAGGTACCGCTGAAAGCTGCCCAGTATTGAGTATCGTTATTAAACACTGTTTTAAGCAGAGTGCGGTCGAGCATCCATCCGGCTATTTGCTTGTTATTTAAAGAAGAAGGAACATCGTAACCTGGAGCTGCCACATTGGGCTTTGTGCGACCATCGACGGTAGGACCGCGACTCGAAAAACGCGCAATTGCAGGCGGTGTGGTATACCAGCTATCGTTAATAAATTTACCTTTAACATTGGTGTATGAGGTTCGGGCAGCGATGGCACCTACAGAAATTACGGCTTTGGAAGTACCGCCATTTTCTCCTGCAGTATAAGCGGCATCACCAGCGATAAAAGTAGATTCATAATTGAGTTTATTGAGCTTATTTCTGAAAGACCCACTTGTCCAGTCGCGGGCCGCACCACTATTCCATCCATGCACTTCAGAACTATCAGAGGTAATATATGCAATGATGGCATATTTTCTTTGTTTGGAATGGTCGGCAGAAACAGTAATATTAGGTTTGTTGTTATTGATATAGTTAGAATTTACAGCAAACCTGGCATTAAAAACAGAGGTATCAGCATTAAATTTAAAATGCAGGCTGGTATCTTTAGCACTACTGATAAAAGGCGTTTCAGCAATAATGTTTTTGTTGGTATCTATGAACTGAACTTTAACAGAAAAATGACTTTTCTTACTACCCCAGAAATCGCTGTATACACTTTCGCCTTGTCTGAACTGACGGTTGTTTTCTATCATAATAGTACCGACTGTATCCTTGTTAAAGCGGTGATAAAAGTGCATAGGATTTTCGCCTTCGTTGCCATTAGCACCTACTAATATTTTTCCTTTCCCTACCAGCAGTTCAGTTGCGCGATCGAATAAACTCGTTCCATCATGCGGACCGGTGTGCATGCCCCAGCTAAGGTTTATGACTGCAGGTTTTCCAACAGATTCAGCATAATCAAAGATGTATTTATAAGCATCAATAATGGTAGGATTGGCTACCACATAATCGCCAAGGGCACTGCCTGGAAGGGTATCGTTAGCGTATTTAATTGTTACCAGAATTATATCTGCTTCTGGTGCCATGCCCCGGTACTGTAGTCCGGGCGTTGAGAAACCACTACCGGCAGAGATACCGGCTACGTGTGTGCCATGAGTACCATCCATATCATTAAGGCCGGCAATGATTGCGGTATCGCTGAATTCTGTGCCATAACTGAAACCAGCAGGAGCATTACCATTATTATTGTTTTGTTGCCAGTACCGTATGATGCGGTTGTGTTTACCATCTGCAGTGTAGAAAGTAGGATTATTACATTGAAAACCGACATCTACAATACCTACAATAACACCTTTGCCGGTATAATTCAGAGGCAGACTATTTTGCAAACCGTTTTGTACTTTATCTACTTGAGTTAATTGTCTTTCAAGATCGTTTTTAAACCGGGCTGCATTAGCATAATTAGAGAGTTCGGCATATTCTACAGATGTAATTGTGCTGATTAAGTTCAGGTTTTTTTCAGGAATCATCACCGACCAGATATTGCCGATTTTAGAATTCACAACGATGCCGTAATTTGAGAGTTCATCAGACGTGCAATTTGGTTTAACCTGAATAAGTGCAGGGACATAATGATTGCTAATTAATAAATCTGAAGGCTCATTAGCAGACAATTTTGAAGCATTATCAAGGCGTGATTGAGCAAAAAGGGTATTGAAACAAAACAGTGCAAGTATGACATGGAACAATTTCATCTTACAAATTTACAACATTGAGTGGAATCTTCAGGCAGAATGACTCCAGTCATGTGAAAGATAGGTATAAATTGTAATTTTGCAGAATGAAAGACATTGAAACAGAGGAAGACATCAACAAATGGATGCACGCATTTTACGAGAAGTTACTGGCGGATGAGGTGACGGCTCCAAAATTTGTGGGTCTTGATCTGGAGGCGCATATGCCTAAGCTGGTTCAGTTCTGGGCATTTGTATTACTGGATAAGCCAGGTTATAGCACCAATGTTTTTGATAAGCATATTCATTTGCATTTAGAAAAAGAACATTTTGAAGTTTGGCTAAAGTATTTCAGGGCTACGACAGATGAAATGTTTGAGGGAGAAAGAGCAGAAATTGCCAAGCAGAGAGTACTTTTAATTGCTACCACTTTTATGCATAAATTGTCTGGTGAGTACCACGATTTTTCGGTCCAAAAAAAGGACTAGTTCATAAAAAATCTCATTTTAATTTAGTATCATTGCTCAATCATCATGCGCGAAAGTAAGTTCGTTGAGCAAAACAGAGAGAAGTGGAGCAAGTTCGAAGAGGAGCTCAGATCCAGGAAAAAAGATCCTGATGCTTTGCGCACTGGATTTATTGAGATTACAGATGATTTATCTTATTCACGCACATTTTATAAGAACCGGTCGGTAAGAGTATATTTAAACGGACTGGCACAGAAAGTTTACCATTCTGTATACAGAAACAGGCGTGGTTATTTGGATAATATCCGGGTGTTTTTTCTGGAAGAAGTGCCACGCATTCTTTACTATTCCAGAAAAGAACTTTTAGTATCATTTTTAGTATTACTA
The DNA here is from genome assembly GCA_046074245.1 of Chitinophagaceae bacterium. Taxonomy (GTDB): domain Bacteria; phylum Bacteroidota; class Bacteroidia; order NS11-12g; family UBA955; genus JABMMZ01. The sequence continues at coordinate 9,774 of JBJTNS010000205.1, forward strand.
TTGTCGGTAGGTATCGGCATTTTTTCGTCGATGAAAGATCCTGATTTTGCCAGGTCAATTTTAGGGGATGAGTATGTCAGCGAAACCATCTCCAATATTGAGTCAGGTAATCCCATGGGTGTATATAAAGACGAAGCGCAGTTATCGATGTTTTATCGCATTGCGGTTAACAATCTAACAGTCTCTTTGTATGTCTTTCTTTTCGGATTATTTGCTTCTTACGGAGCTTTAGTATTAATGGTAAGAAACGGCGTGATGCTGGGTGTTTTTATGTACTTTTTTTATTCGCGTCAATTGAGTGCCGAGTTTAATTTAACTGTATGGATGCATGGTACCATCGAAATTTTAACATTGGTAGTTGAAACAGTGGCAGGCATGTTACTGGGGAGGGGGTTGATTTATCCCGGAACCCTTAGTCGCGCCAAAGCATTCAGTGTATGGGGACGGAGAGGCGCAATGGTTTTTTTATCTACTGTTCCATTTATCGTTACAGCGGCATTTATTGAATCTTTTCTCACCAGACACACCGAGTTGCCAGATGTCATCAGGGGATTATTAATTCTTTTATCTCTGGCATTAATGGTGTTTTACTTTGTGTGGCTGCCTTATAAACGTTTTAAAAATACTACAGATAGCGAGCTTGGTATACCTGAATTAAAGCCCGAAACAAATATAGATTTTAAACCCGGTGTAATTTATAATTCCGGCGCCATCTTTATTAAATCCATTCAGGTACTTAGCCAGTATTTTTCTCAGTTTATAAAGTTATCAGTAATTATAGCTTTTGTATATATAGCATTGTTGTATGGCACTAATAAGTCCTATATCTTAAGGGAGTTTCGTTTATTGAACCTGGATTTTCCGGATTTGATGATTAAGTTATTGTCATTTAGGTTTAATTTATTCAGTCAGTTGTACAATAATCTTGGAGTTTTGTTCAATCCTGATCAGTCGGTTCTATATTTTATTTTTTCTTCCATCTGGATTGGTGGGATAACGATTACCGGAATAATATATTTCAGGAAGAGTCTTAAGATTGAAAGTATCAGTAAGTGGCAGATTGTGTTGATTTCTTTACTGTTTTCGTTTTGTATCAATTCGTTTTTATTCTTTGATGATTTTTTACTGAGAGTATTGTATGTTTTAATGACAGTGCCGCTTCTGGTGATATTATCCAATGAAATATTCAGGGTAAGAAAGGGCAATGTTCTTGGCAATATTGCTGTATATATCAGCAATGGTTATGGCAGGATGCTGGGCATGTCAGCAATGTTTATGCTCATGAACTTCTTCGCGATGTTGTTTCTCATCACACCATTTTATTTTTTGCTGATTTATGTGCTTGAAATGAATGTCACACTGAGTCAGGCAGACTATCAGTTTTACGTTACGATGCTTGTCATGTTCAGCATGTGTTTTCTGATAACAATTGGAAGTATTTTCCTAGTGATTCAGTCGGTATTTTTAACGTATACCATTAGAGAAATTGCGGATGCCAGTGGGTTGAGGGGGAAGATTTCTGAAATAGGAAAAGTAAAAAAAGCCTATGGCATTGAAACGGAATAAGTATATCGTAATTATTCTAATTCTGCCTTTATTACTGGAGGCACAATTTGCTTCAGATACTGTATTTTCTGGCAGTGAAAGGGCAGAGCAGCCATACAGTGACAGTGATCAGCTGAGGCAAAATGCTAAGTACTTAGAGCAGGGTCTTAACAAAAGCGATTGGGAGAAGTTAAGAAAAGGAATTGATTATTCGGAGGACAGTTTCAGGAAGGTTAAAAAACAGGAGCGAGATAGTACAGTTTACAGAACTATAGTTAATCAGGATTTAGGTCGTTTGAAGTATGTCTGGCTGATTTTAGTTATAGGAATTTTAGTCGCGGTACTGATATTATTATGGCCCTATTTTAAGTCGGTCAATTCAAAGAAATCTGGCAGTATAGAAATTGAAGACGCGCAAGCTGATGAGGCGACATTAAGAGAGACCGATTTTAAGCAGGCATTGGATGAGGCATTAGGTAAAGGGGATTACCGGCTGGCTTTCAGAATCCGTTATCTTGAAGTATTGCAGCTGATGGTACTTAAGAACATCATAGATTATCGCAAAGAGCGAACAAATATGGATTATCTCAGACAAATAAGCGAAAAGGATCTGAAACAGCTTTTCAGACAAGTAACTTTATATTTTGAGGAAGTTTGGTATGGTGAGATGGCTGCGGATCAGTCGTCATTTGAAAGGATGTCAGAGGTAGTAACACAAATTAAGACAGTCGTCAGCAAACGATGAAAAGAGAACATATAGTCATATCTTTAATTGCGCTATGTGTGGCTGGTATATTCTGGCTGGTATATTCGGCATCCGGCAAAGGCAGTAAACGTTATGCATGGTGGAAGACTTACGAAGACAGCAGGAAGCAGCCCTACGACTTTGGTATTTTCAAGGGCATGTTACAGGGAAAAAGTCAGAAATTTATCGAGTTAGATAAAAGTATATTTCAGACGATAGAGAGCGAGCGGGAGGCAAGTGCATATGTGTTTATTGGTCGTAAATTATATCTTAACAGAGATGAAATAGACACTTTATTAAATTTCGCAAAGAGCGGAAAGCAGCTGGTAATTATATCTGAGACGATTCCAGACACATTGTTAGAGGCATTAAGTGGAAAGGGTCAGGCGCCAGTAATTGAGCAAATAGATGAGTCATCGGTGGGCTATAAATCTCTTAACAGACATTCAGAATTTGATAGTTTTACCTGTTATAATTACAGCAGAGGGAAGAAGACAAGTGACTTAACAGACTGGCATTTCCTGAAGCAGGCAGAAAAATCTGATTTTTACTTTGGAGAATGGAGCAACAGCCCTTTTTTGAAACTGGCCACCATCAATGGAAAACTATGTGCAATCAGGTTCAAGCTAGGGAAAGGCAGTGTTCTGGTGCATACAGTACCGATGATACTGACCAATCAGATGATGCTGAATGATACAGGATATCTGATGGCATCAGAGTTAATGAGTGAAGTTGATTTATCGCATGTGTTATATGATGTTTTCTCGAGAGAATTTAAGCAGGATGCGGCACATTTCAGGCAGAACACAGATTCACCTTTAAGTTATATTTTAAAGCAAAAAGCATTCAGATGGGCCTGGTATATTTTTCTGGGCGCGGTAGTATTATTTTTTATTTTCCGTGTAAAAAGAACTCAGCGTATCATACCAGTGTTAGAGAAGAAAAGCAATTCAACCATAAGTTTTATTGATACATTAAGTGGCTTGTTTTACAAGAATGCTAATTACAGGCAAATGGCCAATAAGAAGATGTACTTGTTTTTGTTTTTTATCAGGAACAATTTTGCAATAAACACACATGATATTAGCGAGAGAACCATACAACTCATCAGTCTCAAATCAAAAGTTTCGGAGGATAAAGTTTCAGCCATTTTTAGTTACTATAACGGCTTATCAGAAATGACGATTAGTGCAGAGCAGTTAATGGAATTAAACAATAGAATCAGTCAGTTTTATCAGATATATCACAGTAAAAAAAACCAGTAATATGAACGAACATAATAAAGAACAGAATTTAAACTTGCAGCCTTCTGAGCTTGAAACAATTCATGCTCATGTCGAAGCCATTCGAAGTGAGTTACACAAGGTTGTTGTTGGACAGGATGAGATGATTAATTTACTTCTGGCAGGCTTGTTTACAGGCGGGCATGTATTGATTGAAGGAGTTCCGGGGATTGCCAAAACCATGACAGTAAATTTGCTGGCCAAGGCATTAAATCTCAATTTTAAGCGCATACAGTTTACGCCAGATTTAATGCCGGCAGATGTTACGGGCACTAATATTTTCAACATGAAAACGGGGGAATTTGAATTCAGACACGGACCGGTTTTCGCCAATTTTGTGCTGATAGATGAAATTAACCGGTCGCCGGCCAAGACGCAGGCAGCATTATTTGAAGTAATGGAAGAACATCAGATTACGGTAGATGGTTATACCCATCAGATGCCTTCACCTTTTATGGTAATGGCCACTCAGAATCCGATAGAGCAGGAAGGAACTTATAAGTTACCGGAGGCGCAGCAGGACCGTTTTTTATTCAGAATAAAAATCACATATCCAAGTATAAGTGAAGAGCTTGAAATATTAAAACGATTTGAAGGTGATTTCAGTCAGAGTGCTATACAATCTGTTGAAGCTGTTATGGGCATACACGAGATAGCAATGTGTAAATCGATTGTGCAGAAAGTGCATATTAAAGAAGAGTTATTAATGTACATCGCTGCCATAATCGACCATACCAGGCATACTGGCGATCTATTCCTGGGCGCTTCACCAAGAGCCAGTTTAGCCATTGTAAAAACATCTAAGGCATTAGCTGCTATGCAGGGCAGGTCATTTGTTACACCTGACGATATACAGCAAGCGGCGTTTCCGGTATTAAATCACAGGATAGTATTATCTCCAGACAAAGAGATGGAAGGTTTCGATGTAAGAGATATTTTAAACGATATTTTCAGAAAAATAGAAGTACCAAGATAAATGGAAGTTTTACGCAATATCTATTTAAGTTCCAGATTTTTTAAAATCTGTGGGGGCATTATTTTATGGTTTTGCGTTTCATTTTTTGTGCCATTTATGTTTGTAACTGGCCTCATACTTTTTGCCATTTTTATTATTCTGGCCATAGCCGACTTTGTTTTTTTATTTTCCTCGCGCCGGCTATTAACTGCTAGCAGGCATACTGCCAGCATGTGGTCGATGGGGGATCTTAATTCAGTTGAAATCCGGATTAATAATTTAAGCACTCGTCGATGGAAGCTTGAGGTAATAGACGAGTTGCCTTATGAGTTTCAGATACGCAATTTTTCAAGAAGTATTATTTTAAAATCTCAGGAGAAGCATATACTGCATTATAAGCTGACACCATTAAGCAGGGGTTTGTATGAGTTCGGAGATTTGCATTTACTGGTCAGTACTCAGCTCGATCTGGTAAGTCGCCGCCAAACCTTAAAAGCTACACAGACGGTTAAGGTTTATCCAAGTTTCATACAAATGAAGCAATACGAATTATATTCTGTGTCTAAGATTGCCAGACTTCACGGTATAAAGAAGATGCGCAGAATAGGTTTAAGTTACGAGTTTGAGCAAATCAAGTCGTATGTCACAGGAGATGATATACGGCAGATTAACTGGAAAGCAACAGGTCGCCATCAGCAATTAATGACCAATCAGTTTGAGGATGAGAAGTCGCAGCCCATTTACAGCATTATAGATAAGAGTCGTGTAATGCTGATGCCATTTAACGGTATGAGTTTAATGGACTATGCCATAAACACCAGTTTAAGCATCAGTAATATTGCTTTGCGTAAGCACGATAAGGCAGGATTAGTAACTTTTTCTGACAAGATAGGTTCAGTAATAAAGGCCGACCGAAAGCACGGGCAATTGCGAGAAATTACAGAAGCTTTATACAATCAGAAGGAGCACAATTCAGAGGCCAATTACGAACTGTTATATCAGGCCGTCAAAAGATTAATAAGCACCAGAAGTTTGATATTTTTATACAGCAATTTTGAGAGTATTTATGGTTTGAGGCGTGTATTACCAATCTTGCAAAAAATCAATCAGCAGCATTTGTTGATAGTGGTATTTTTCGAGAACATAGAACTCGATACAATAACGCAGCAGAAAGCACAGGATTTGAGAGGGGTATATACAACGATACTGGCAGAACAGGCAGTAAATGATAAATTTGCG
>JBJTNS010000206.1:0-7497 GCA_046074245.1 Chitinophagaceae bacterium
GGGTAAAAAGAGAAAGAATATCCAGGAATTGAACAGCACTTTTTTAGATAAAAGGCAAATCTAATCAAGTCTGTTATAAAAATACAAATTCGTTTGTTTATTTTTATCCATAGAAAAAATCTGAATCAGGTCGTGCAGAACCAGATCCGGGCGTACGACTCCGGTTTCCCAGAAATCATTTCCACCATTCCTATTTTCGCGTTTATTATAATTATACACCTGTAAATTCTTAACAGGATGAAAGAGTTGATATCTGGGTTCTGCAGAGAGCAGTTCACTTATAGATTTATATTGATTAACATGAATCCACACATCAGCATTAGCGGCAGTGGTGTATACAGTCTCAAAGCTTAAAGGGTAAGAATATCTGTCTTTTTTATCATTAAAGACATACTGGGCACCAGCATCCTGAATCAGTTTAGCAGTATAACTTTCGGCACCTGGTATGTTCCACACAGACATATACATGGCATCGGTCATAACCACGGGACGTTTTCTTTGAGTATTAATTTGAGATTTCAGCAACTGATAATAAGAATCAACCTGATTAAATTTAGCACAAGCCAGGGGTAATTTTCCGCACACAAATCCAAAAAGTTTCATCCACTCGGCGCGGGCCAGGGGATCCTGTTCCAGAAAATTATCGCAGGGAATGATTTTTGTGCCAGCACTTTCCAGGCGTTTGACTGTTGCAGGATCAGAGCTAGTATGAGAACTTGCAAACAGAAAATCTGGTTTTAACTGAAGTAATTTTTCAATTTTCAATTGTCCCTCCTCTCCTATTTCTGCGATTTCTCCTCGACTAAATTTCTGCAGGATCAGAGAATCGTTGTAATAAGAAATTTTATCCAGGGCGATAATTGATTTCTGTTCATTGATTATTTCTAGGCAAGCAGCGAAAACGGATGAGAGAACAGCAATTGTGTATTTTGATGAATCTATTTCTTTGCTTGAAACGCTCCAGGATGTATCGCCATTTTTGACAAAAAAGAGACGGGAGTAATCAGAAAAATGCGCTATACCAAACATTTTAGTATAGCGCATAGGTTCGTATGACAAGGCAGACTCTTTTACCTCAGCAGATTGGTTCTGACAAGCAGACAAAAGCAAGATGAGATAAAAGATGTATTTCATTATTCGTTAAACAATACGGCATTGGGAGCGATACCAGCTGAAAATTCAGATTGTTTCACACCTGCGTTATTGTAAATATACACTTTGCCAGCAGAATTAAAATCACCAGCATCCATTACATACAGATCGCCATTAGAATTAATTGAAAGACCATAAACAGAAATCCCTGAACTCAGAGTTATGAAATCACTTACGGTACCATCCAATGCAATTTTTTTAATGACATTTCCTCCCAATGACATATAGAATGCGCTTGCAGTAGCGCTGTATACCAGAGAGCCACCATAACCTGCACCAGTTAGTGGCACTGTCAGAGACACTTTATTTGAATCTTTGCTGATGATATAGAATTTAGCATCGGCAATGACAGAACCATTGGTCCAGTCGAGGGCACCAACACATAACACACCCAGTTTGTCAGCGCCAGCGTTTACCACTTTGGTTAAACCTGCAGACAGAGCAATTGAATCAATTAAAGCATCAGATGTAACATCCACCAACATAACTTTATCGTTATTTGCATTAATATAGGCCTTTCCATTCATCAGCGCCATGCTTTCACTCCAGTGGTTGATATTGACAGAACCGGATATCATTTTACCACTTAGGTCAAGTATCTGTACAGCATTATTATACAGATTACTCACATAAGCTTTGGTGTTAGACACTCTAAGAATATATCTTGGTGAATTGACATTTACAGAAGTCACCGATTTAAAGTCAGCCTGGTTGACTACTTCAATTTTATTAGAATTATTGACAGCGATATAATATTTACCATCGATAAGAGACATCGACTGAACTATATCACCTAAAGGGCGGTTATTGGCTGATTTAAAAGCATCCAAATAGGTTTTAGTGCCAGGTTTATACAAACCGACAGAACCGTTTGACTTATTGAAACCACCTTCATTTACGACCAGATAACCCTTATAGTTTTCGGTAGTAACGGTAGTGTTTTCATCTTTTTTACAAGACGTGAAAGCTAAGGCACTCATAGAAATGAGCACCCATTTAGTGTAATTAATTTTAATCATGGTTGATATTAAACTTTATTGATAATTGGTAATTTCTTAGGGGCATTGGCCGGTTTTGCATCACCTGATAAGTGGCATTTCCAAGATTAAATGCCGAGAGCGACATGAGAGCCTGGTGTTTTTTTATTTTAAACAAATACGAGAGCGAACTATTAACAACCAGATAAGAAGGCAATTGATTATCCTTGCTATTATCCGCAGTAGTAAAAACAGAACCCGTATAAACAGAACCGATAGAGAAATTCAGATATTTGTATTGATAATTAATCTGAGCAAACCCTGTATGCAGAGGCGTGTAAAATAATTGTTTAAGGAAGGCTGCAGAATCGTTTTGATACACACTGGTATTGATACTTTTTACAAACTGATACCTGCCTGAGACTTTCAAAAAATTAAATTTAGAGATGCTCCATTTGTATTCAGACGCTAATTCGGCACCCTGAGAAGTGACAGTTTTAGCATTCGAGGCTCTCCAGATTTGAGAGACAGGATCGGGAGTCCACAATATCCAGTCGCTTACATGGTGATAAAAACCAGTGAGTGCCACTTTAAATTCGTCATTTTTATATTCACTAGTAAGTTCAGACTTTCTGGAAACTTCAGGTTTCAGATCTGAATTACCACCAGCTTGCCAGAACAGATCATTAAAAGAAGGAATTCTGAATCCAGCAGCCAGATTGGCTTTCAGTTTAAGTTTAGGATGCAGTTTAATTTCTGCACCCAGATCTGGACTAGAAGGTGTCATTTCTGAGTTCGCCATCAGTTGTCTGTTACCGAAACTCAGTTTATATAATTTATTTTTCGACAACCAAACAATACCAGACCAGAGGGAAAACAGATGTCTTTCCTTACCATTGCGGTAGCCGTCGGTATGAGCTTGCTGGAAGGTATAATTGATAGAAGATCCGAATTCAAACTGAGGTGTAATTTTCCATTTACATTGTGATTCTGCGATGTAATTATTGGCGTTGTTATAAGCAGGACTGAGAAGATCGTTGAAATAATTAATTGTCTCGTTAATATAGGAAACCTTATTGACCAGTTCTGTCTTAGAATTTAACTGGGCGGTATGCTGAGCCACAAATTTATGACTGAAATCGTCCTGGTGCTCATGGTTATTAGAGGTAATTCCCATAGCGTTAGGGAGATTACGACTGGTTTCCAGATACCAGTAATTTATATATAACTGATGTTTCTTATTAAAGCTATATTTAATCTCCTGCATAAAACCACCTTGTTTCAGTTCACTATTTTTAAGACGTTCTGTAGGCTTTTCGGCCAGGTAGTAATTGACATATTTAAAATCGTTGTCAGCAGATCTGAGTAAAATTCGGGTATTAGCAGACCATTTTTTGACAGAAAGCTGGTGACTAAGAGCGAGAGATTTCTGGTGAAAACTACCGAGTTGAGCTTCAAGAGAGGTAGAATTAGAGGATGCCACGTCATTACTTAAATATATTGCACCTGCGATAGCACCATTAGCAGAAGCAGAAGCATTTGCACCAGTCTCGATAGCTGCCTGATCAAAAAAGAAAACAGGCAGCAGGTTCAGATCGATGTTAGAATTCATGCAACTTTGAAGGTTGATACCATTCCAGAGCACTGCTGTATGCTGAGCACCCATACCACGCATTGAGGTGGAAGCCAGGTTACCCGGACTGTAGGATTTAACAAACAAGGCAGAGTATTGAGAGAGCACATCGGCGAGACTACCACCAGAAGAAAGGGGCATATTAATTTTCACTGCCCCGGTGTTAGAAGAAGCTTTAGGAGCGATAAGCTCGAAAGCCTTCCACACAGTGGTATCCTTAGACTGTGCAGAGCACAGAGCACTAAAGAAAAAAATCGATATCAGTCCCGCAGACTTCATAATAATTATTTAGCGGCTGAAAAGCGAAGAAAAAAAAATGGATAACAGAAGCAGTGCCTTTGTTGAGTCCAAGCCTTTTCTCCGAAAGCTTTAAAACCTATGTTGACAATGGCAGGTCTTCTGACTCACTCCTGTATCTTTCCGGACCTTCCCATTCGGGTTTAACGAACAGTGGTATTAGAACCCAGAAAAAATGCATCTTGAAATCAAGATACGAGGAGATTACAGCATCGGGAAATGTTCCGGACTTACACCGGATTCCCTTTTAATCTGAACTTGAAAATATCGTTCAATTTCAGAACCGTTATCGACTGCAAATATAGCAGTTAAAAACTGTTTTCAAAAAAATGTTTAAATTTGATTAAACATTTTAGCCACATTTTTGTTTGTGGATTTTTTTTCAGAAAAGCTTCTACAAAAAAGGCCAAAGTTTGACATGTACATTTAAAAAGAATGCGTTAACAAATTACCTGATTCATCCGTTACAGAGAGTACCATTATAATTACATTTGCATATTATGCGCTTATTGCCCCTATTGGTGTTTATTTTAACCGGATTTAATCTAATGTCACAGACCAGTTCAGTGAAAGGAAAAATATCGGATTTAAAAACTGGCGAGCCTATTACTGGTGCCAGTGTATATTTTGAAGGGACTGGTGATATGACGACTTCAAACTTTGAGGGACAATTTACTTTGAAGAGTGTCACCGGAGATACTTTAATCATCACTTATGTTGGTTATGAAACTCAAAAAATCTATGTAGCTAGAGGTGCCAGTTTAACTTTAAACATAAAAATGGTGAATAAAGATGTTGTTTTTAGTGGTGCTAAAGCTTCGAGTAAAGTTAACCGGGCACTTAAAATCATAGAGAACGCTCAGAACAATAAGCAGAATTACAATTTCGAACAATTAAATTCATTTGAGTGCGAGAGTTTCACAAAAATTCAGATAGCAGTCAACAATGTTTCTGAAGATTTAAAGAACAAGAAACTACTAAAAAGTGTTGAGGGCATTTTTGACACCATGTCTTATCTGAGTGAGGATAAAGGCAAACAGGTATTACCAATTTTCATTTCTGAGAATCTCAGCAACTTTTATTACAATAAAAATCCCAGACTCAACAAAGAGGTTATTATAGCTTCCAGAGTTAAAGGGATAGGTGTAGAAGACGGATCTTTTTTATCACAACTATTAGGCTCTACGTTTCAGCAATATAACTTCAATGACAATATTCTTCCCATCTTACAGAAGAACTTTATCTCTCCTATTTCAAAATCATCTTTTACTTATTATAATTTCAAAATGGCAGGTTCTGATTTTGTTCCGGGAACAAACAGAAAGATCTTTCAGATAGAAGTTACTCCAAAAAATCCACTTGATTTAGTCTTTACAGGATACATCTGGATAGAGGACAGCACATTTGCTCTGACCAGATTAACCCTAAGCATTACCAACAAAGCCAATTTAAACTTTGTAGAGAAGTTAAAGATTACACAGGAGCTTCAGAAGACCGCTGCAGGCGCATATGTACCGGTAAAATCAAGGATCCTGATAGACATAGCAGAATTGTCAAAAAACTCTGCAGGCATGATTGCCTTGTTTACTAATTCGTATGATAAGATCAGTGTGAATACCGATCGTTCTCCAAAGTTCTTTGATTATCCGATTACCTTACTAGAGGATGCCACACAAAAATCTGATGAGTTCTGGGACACCGCCCGCCATGAGAATTTGAGTGCTGACGAGAAGAGAGCCTTAATGAAAATTGACACTCTAACCAATGTCAAAGTCATTAAAAACTATGTTGAGTTTATTAATATTCTGTTCAATGGTTATAAATCAATCGGCAAATTTGATTTTGGTCCGTATGCCTTACTATACGGCTATAACGTTTTGGAAGGTCACAGAATTCGTGTTGGCGCAAAAACAAATTTTGGGTTCAGCAAGAAATACATTTTCAGTGGATATGGGGCATATGGTTTCAATGACATGCAATGGAAGTATAAATTACAGGCAGAGAAAGTTATCAGCAGGAAGCACTGGACAATGACAGGCATTTCATATAAAAAGGATATTGAGCAGATTGGTGTTACGGATGATTATTACGGATCAAGCAATTTATTTACTGCAGTATCTGTTTTTGCAGCCAGTCAGTTAAACAGAACCAAGGAATCTAAATTCTGGTTTAACAGTGAATTTACCAAAGGCTGGAATGCTAAGCTTGTATTGATGCACAAAGAATATCAGTTTGAACCCGTCAACAACAAATTCAACTTTGCCTATTTCGAAAATCTAAACAAAGGCGACAGCAGTATCAGCAGTGATTTTACCAATACCACAGCCACCTTTAGTTTGCGTTGGGCACCCAAGGAATATTATTTGCAGAATGACAACGAGCGTGTAAGACAATCTAAACCAGGCGGACTGGCATTAGCGATTAATTACACCAGAGGCATAAAAGGTATACTGGGCAGCAGATTCAATTATAACAGAGTAACAGCCAGTATTGAAAAAGGATTAAGTTTTGGTTACTGGGGTAGAACAGATTTTACCTTATCGGGTACTAAAATTTTCGAACAGTTGCCCTACCCTTTGCTGGAGGTTCACAGAGGAAATCAGTCGTATATTTACAGCACATCCGCATACAATCAAATGGACTTTTTTGAATTCGTCACCGACCAGAGTTTGTTTTTCAAAATGGAGCATCATTTTAACGGAGCAATTTTCAACAGAATACCATTAATGAAAAAATTAAAATGGAGAGAATTTGCTGAAGGTCGTGCCGTGATGGGCAGTCTAAGCGATAAGAACAAATCACTGATTCCGGTGAAGGATTACAATGGTATACCCGTAAGTCCACTGGTTAACGCCCTTAACAAAGAGCCATACATTGAAGTAGCCTATGGAATAGAAAACATCTTTAAAGTATTACAGGTAGTAGCAGTTCACAGATTGTCGCATTTAAACGGCGTTGGATACAGAAAATTTGGCATAAAGGTAGGATTAAGTGTGAGTTTCTAATAGGAAGTCTGAGTTAAAAAATCTTGTATATTCGCAACAATGAAAGTACTGATAGTGATACCATCCAGATATGGATCAACGCGATTTGAAGGCAAGCCCTTGGTAGACATTGCCGGTAAATCGCTGGTAAGACGCACATACGAACAGGCCTTAAAAACCGGTTTAGATGCTGAGGTAGTGGTAGCAACAGACGATCAGAGAATTTATGATCATGTCACTGAATTTGGAAATTGTATAATGACCTCACCGGATCATGTCAGTGGAACAGACCGATGTTTTGAGGTGATGTCAAGGATCAATGGAAGATTTGATGTTTTAATTAATTTGCAGGGAGATGAACCATTTATTTTACCATCTCAGATAGAGTTACTGGCATCAGAGTTTTCTGAACATCATACAGATATTGCGACATTGCAGAAACCTATTAAGAGCA
>JBJTNS010000207.1:0-19986 GCA_046074245.1 Chitinophagaceae bacterium
CACAAAACCCTCTGTCCTTATAAATGGCAAGAAACCAGCCAGGATAACAGCGGCGATTCTTTTTGATAATACCCAAAGGTAGATAAACATTGCTACCATTAAGATAGCGAGTGGTTCTGTCAGGCCAGAAATAGTATTAAGAAAGCAAACCGGAGTAAAAACCAGGAGAGGAATGAGCAACCAGGAATTGCGGAATCCAGAGTGTCTCAGAGCCAGAGATAATAACAGTCCAGCCAGAGCCACACACAGAATATTAAAAATCTCTAGAGCATGAATACCAAGCTGGCAGACTGGTGCGGTTATTAGAGTAAATACAGGTTTATTCCATTGATCGAGGAAAAGTTCAGGATGTTTAAAGGCATATTTAGAATTGAGAAAATGCATCCATGAATCCATTCCACCTTCCAGACCTTCGCTTTGATAGAACAGTATCAGCAGCAGGGATAGAGAAACAAAAAAAGCGAGGAAATTAAATTTTAGAGAATTTGATACCGGGGTCACCATTAAAAAGCGTATAGAGTATAAATTCTGTCGAGGCCTTGTTTATCGTCACCCAGCCAAACAGTATGTGTAGTATTATAGCTTATAATTCTTTTAGTGATTGTACCCCATTGGTAATTATAGGTATCTTGCATGTAAATGTAAGGCGGCACGATATCGGAGTTATCATCAGGTTTTTTCTCATTAAAGAAAGCGTAGTAATCTTCCTGAAGACATTCATTATCGATATCACTAGTTTTCACCTGACCCGAGAAGAAAACCGAATTAGGGAATTTACTATCTTTAAAAGGTTTAAAGGTACATGATTTGAGTAGATTCCGGCCTTTAAACGGGTTAACAATTTCTCGTGCGAGGCTATAGTCATTTTCAAGATAATAGGTCTTACCATAGATGTCTATAAGTTCGAGTACACGGGGTATTACAGCTTTCTCAACATTATCCTGACTGTGGTAATAGAGGTAATAATATTTGAGTGTATTTGAATCCAGCATATTGGCTTTATACTGAATTTTCAGATTTTGAATCAGAGCACTGGCAAAGAATTCCCAGTTACTTAGTTCGATGAATTTACCTGTATTATCCAGAACCAGTTTATAGGTTTCAGTTCTCAGGTAGTTTGGGAGATTATTGGGAGGTGTTTCGTTATAGATGCCGCCGTTAATGATAGCATCGGCATAATTAAAGTCCACCAAAGTTTGAGAATCATTTTTTTCAGTCACATTAAACACCATGTACGAAGTATCGAACATCAGATAAAGAAAGTGACCATTAGGATTTTGTTTAAATTTAGTTTCCACCAGCTGATAGGCCAGTTTATCACCTTTTTTAAGGCTAGGAATGAAATCCACCTGGGTTTGTTCCTGAGCCAGTAAAGTTGAATATGCGAACAGGCATGTGCTCAATATGCTTTGCCTCAGTGTATCCATTTTAAGTTCAAACATACAAAGTTTTTTCAAATATTCAATTTATTAAATTTTAAATTCGGAGGTTGTGTGGAACACAATCTTAGGATTCTGTTGCATAGCGGTGTTCAAAATCCATGCCGTTTCAGCCAGGAAAACGATGTTATCATCCTTGTCTTTCACGATGTTTTTTTGTCTGAATTTACAGAATTCAGCGATGGCATCTTTATCACCGGTCATCCAGCAGGCTTTGTAGAAAGCGCGTGGTTCGAACCGGCATTTAGCATTGTATTCATTTTCCAGACGGTATTGAATGACCTCGAATTGCAGTTCACCGACAGTTCCGATGTATTTTCTATTTCCCGGTTCTTGTCTGAACAATTGTGCCACTCCTTCATCGGTAAGTTGTTCGATACCTTTCTCCAGTTGTTTAGACTTCATTGGATCAAGGTTAATGAGTTCTTTAAATATTTCAGGAGAGAAAGAAGGAATACCTTTATACATATAATTTTCTCCTTCTGTGAGGGTATCTCCTATTTTAAAATTCCCGGTATCATATAGACCGACGACATCACCTGCGTAGGCATCTTCAAGCAGAGCTTTACTGTCAGCCATGAAAGTAAACGGACTGGCGAATTTCATATTTTTATCGAGACGCACATGGTGGAAGAATTTGTTTCGTTCAAATTTACCTGAGCAAACACGGAGGAACGCAATACGGTCGCGGTGGCGCGGATCGAGGTTAGCGTGAATTTTGAAAATAAATCCAGAGAATTTAGGTTCATCGGGATTCACCTGTCTTTCGCTTGAAGTTCTGGCCTGAGGGAAAGGAGCAACTTCCAGAAATTTTTCGAGAAGTTCTTTAATTCCGAAATTATTCAGAGCAGAGCCAAAGAAAACCGGAGCCAGTTCACCTTTCAGGTAATCCTCCACATTAAACTCACCGTAAATACCTTCGATTAATTCAACATCAGCGCGGAGTTTATCGGCATCACGATCAATTAGTTCGTCGAGCTGAGGACTGCTAAGATCGTCAATACGGATAACATCCTTTGAGATTTTTGTCTTGTTTGCTTCAAAAAAGTTGATGCTTTTATCGTATATTTTGTACACCCCTTTAAAATCGCGACCACCGTTAATTGGCCAGCTCATGGGACTAACTTTGATATTTAGTTTTTGTTCCAGTTCATCCAGCAGATCAAACGGATCGCGACCATCGCGATCGACCTTATTAATGAAAACGATTACAGGCGTGTTACGCATGCGGCATACTTCCATCAGGCGTTCAGTTTGTTCTTCTACACCCTTTACACAGTCGATTACAAGAATTACACTATCGACAGCAGTGAGGGTTCTGTAGGTATCTTCAGCGAAGTCTTTGTGACCGGGAGTATCGAGGATATTGACCAGTTTGCCATTGTATTCAAACGTCATTACCGAGGTCGCCACCGAAATACCTCTTTGCTTCTCAATTTCCATGAAATCGCTGGTAGCCGCTTTTTTAATTTTGTTAGATTTAACAGCACCTGCAGTCTGAATAGCTCCCCCAAACAAAAGGAATTTTTCTGTTAAGGTAGTTTTACCAGCATCAGGGTGACTAATGATTGCGAACGTTTTACGTTTATGTATCTCTTCCGATATATTCACACCGCGAAATTATCTAAATACTTCGAGATTTAAACCAGACTTATTAAAAAGGTTCAGAAGAGATTAAACAAGTGTTCAGGATATCAGAAAATGAATCATTTACCTTAACAAAGTGTGTTAAAAAAAGGACGCACATCATAAAACTTCTTATTGACAATATCTTTATTTAATTATAATTTTGCGATTAATTAATGAAACAGGCATTGCTATTGTTATTTTTATTACCCTTTGTCTCTTGTAAAAAGGGTGGCAATGCCAGTAACAGTGGCTCTTCTGAAGGTATCGACCTTTCTGATGTTTTAAATACAGATGATTATTTTAAGACTAAAAAGAAAAGAAATGGTTCGGCGAAAGACAGCGTAGAAATCAGAGTTATTGAATTAAGTGACATTAACAATGACGGAAAAAATGACACTGCCTTTATCATTTACAACAATTTCAACTCACGATATAAAATTGAATTTACATGTTTTGACGATTTAATTGAGCAGGGCAATGTTTCTGAATTATTAATAAAAGACATTGGCGATTTAAACAACGACGGCAATCACGAAATCATTTTATTTTTGCAATCTGAAGAGAGTTGCTGGGACGAGATTAAGTTATATTCTTATGTTGGGAAATGGGTAGAGAAATACAATGGGTTAACCTATCAATGTACCAATAACAGTGGCAGTACAAATTATCAGTTCAGAAAGATTAATGACAGAACAGTGCAGCTAATAACATTTGGCATCAATAGGGATTCTGTGGATGTAAGCAGTGGAGACACGCTGGAGAACATTATTCCTAACGCACCCAATGCCAATCTGATCACCTGGTAAAAATTACTTCAGGGATAAGAAAGCTTCCGGCAAGCTATCAATGATATCTGAGGCATTCATAGAAATTGTACCGAATTTTTCTGCCGCCAGATCGCCCGCCATACCATGCACATACATTCCAATAAGAGCAGCATGGCCGGCTGAATATTGCTGAGCCAGCAAAGATGTTATGATACCGGTTAAGACATCACCAGAGCCACCCTTCGCCATACCTGGATTTCCGGTGCAGTTAAAATAGCACTGTCCATTGGGAGTTGACAAGCACGAATAGGCACCTTTTAAAAGAACATAGACTTTATGTTTTACAGAAAAATTGATTTGTAGCTGGTGTCTATGAAAGGCATTATCTGATTTGCCCGCCAGGCGTTCGAATTCTCTTAGATGAGGGGTTAATATTGTATTGACAGGCAATAAAGACAGCCAGTCTGTATTACTAGCCAGAATATTTAAAGCATCTGCATCCAGAACTATATTTTGTTTAGCAGATTGTAAAAGTTCATTTAACGCTAATGCTGACTCAGGTAAAACTCCGATTCCCGGACCTACTCCGACTGAATTATAGATATCTTTCAGAGGAACAGCACTGATATAATTTTCGTTTTTATCCAGAGAGAGCATGGCTTCGGGGCAGGCAGTCTGAAAAATAAGTTCGGCATCATGAGGCACGTGAACCGTTATCAAACCTGTCCCTGAACGCAGAGCAGCTCTGGCAGACAGAACTGCAGCTCCGTATTTTAATTCTGCACCAGCCACTAACAGGGCATGACCATTTTTACCTTTGTGATCAAATTTAGAAGCTTTATGTATTATTGATTTAACAGCAGCTTGGGTTAGAAAGAATTTCGAGTCTGAAATTGAAGGTTTAAAATTTTGTGACAGCCCTATATCTATAAGTTCCCAATGACCACAGAATTGTTCAGATTCAGGAAAAAGCAATGACAACTTAGGTGTTTGAAAAGTCAATGTAAAATTTGCCTTTACAATAGGATCAGTGGGAACTGCAGCATGATCAGATCTTAAGCCAGATGGCAAATCGATTGCCACAGTTACATTAACCACAGAGTTAATAAAATGAATGCAATCTGCTGCAAGTCCTGAGACAGCCCTGTTCAGTCCCGTGCCAAAAATTGCATCAATAATAACAGCATCTTCAGGAATAAGAGGCCAGGATACACCATCAGATAAAATTATTTTATCACCATCAAACTGATTCCAGTTAAAGGAATTATCGGGAGAAGAATTATTGGCAGAACCACAGAGAAAGACCGAGCAATTTTTGCCTGCATTTTTAAGCAGTCGGGCAATGACTAAGCCATCCCCACCGTTATTGCCGAGGCCACAAAAAATGATAAAGGTTTTAGTTTCAGAGAAACGGGCAAGCAACCAATCGACGCATTTTGAGGAAGCTCTTTCCATTAGAAGAATTGAAGAAACTGGTTCATCCAGAATCGTAAAATTATCCCAGTTTTTCATCTCTTCAGCAGAGCGCACAGGCAGGCAATTATCGTTGAGCGGCATCGATACGTTTTTTAAGTTTAGCGATTTCAGCAGTATTTCCAAGCACTGTTTCGAGGCTTAGAAGATTTTTAAGAGACGTTAATTGATCTGGATTATACGATAATGATTTTTGAAAAGCTTGTTTTGCTAAAGCAGGAGCATTATTATTCATATGAATCAATCCCATTAAGGCCCAGGCTTCCGAATTTTTAGAGTATAGTTTAATAAAAGATTCAAGTACTGTCTGAGCATTTTTAAACTGTGAATTTTTTATCAGCAAACTTGCTTTCTGCAGTAGGAAATCGAGATTTTTGGGTTGGAGAGCAATGGCTTTATCCAGCCAAATAATAGCATCTTCAAATTTATTAAGACGTTCGAAGGCCTTTCCTACCCGGTAAGCCGACCAGGCATCGGGAGATTTTAAATCTTCAGCCAGATCAGTAATTTTTGAATAATCAGTATTGATATAATGCAGGTGGATTAGAATTTTAAGGTGTTCGGAGTTTGACGAATTTAGTTCGTTGCTTTTTTGCTTGGCCAGTTGAAGAAAGAGTGGATTAGCTTCAAATTTTTCGTAGTAAGACACATAGGCTTCTGTTACTGTAGCAGCATCTGGATTAGGACTGGTAACGCATTTAAGGCCTTTCAGTTTACCTTGAACAGGTTTAACTTTATCAGGTTTTCTGATATAATGATCGTGAACTGACACGTGGGGTATATCTGCCGTCCCAGAGGCTGGCATATGACATTTGACACAATTATTACTTTCTGATTTCAGTTTGAGGGCTGATTCGCTGCATTGTTTCTGGGATTGAGCAGAGTGGCAAGACCTGCATTTAGTATTGAATACAGTAGTATTAGTTTGTCTGACGGAGACATGCGGGTTATGGCAGGAGATACAGGTGAAACCGACTTTTGCTTTTTCATCATCAAGATTTCCTTTGACTGAACTGATGAAGCATTTGCTTCGCTGGAAGCGTTCGGCATGGGCAGCCATAACGATGTCATCACTTCCTTCGTATTCGGGAGAGAACTGATCAAACACATCAGAAAGTCGCATACCAGGTTTAAAATCTGTGAAGTTTTTTCCAGGTTTAAGGACAGCATTTCCTTGCAGGTGGCATCTCTGGCAAACATCAATTTGTCTTTTCCAGCTCAGTTTAGCCGGATTGACGATTGTATAGTCAGGTTGACTGGAGACATCAACGATAATCCCCTTTGATTTTTCGTTTACGTGTAGTTCACCCGGACCGTGACAGCGTTCACAATCGATGCCATGAGGCAATTCACGGTACTGATTTTCGGAACCACTAATTAGTTGAGGGAGCGCATTGTGGCATGACATACATTCGAGACCGATTTTGCGTTCGAATCCAGAATTATTGCCATTTTCGAAGCCCGGCGGTAGGTCCCACTGCCCTTTCTGAGTATAAAAAGTTATAGGAGCCTGAAAGACAAAACCATTTTCCTGAATGAAGTGAGAGTTCGTATGGTGACCTGATCCCACGATATAAGAGATACGTTCGGTTCTCGAATAGACAGTATCATTTCCATCCAGACGGTATTCTTTCAGGTAGAAGACACTATCTCTGAAGAAAGGCAGATAATATAGATTTCTGAAGGCATCGTAGACAGGTTTAGATTGTTTGAAATCGCCAGCAGATTTTAGTCGAGTAGCCAGACCGAAGCTACTCCCCATACCAGTTTGAGTAAAGGTAGCGAATTTATCGGCATGGCAGGATGCACAGGCCTGAATACCCAGATATTTAACAGAATCGTTATGATTGAGATATGGCGAAGTTTCGGTGGCACTACCACCATCCTTACAATAACTGAGGCTAAGTATGATAATTAAGCCGCAGACTATGGCAAGAAACTTAAGGCGCATATTCAATCATTTTTTATAGTGCTTTGTAAGCGAGTATACCACCTATCAGGTTTCGCACATTGGTAAAGCCATTCTGAACCAGAAAAGCTTTAGCGGCGGCACTTCGAGCACCACTTTTACAATGCACAATTACCTCTTCATTTTGCCAGTCATCCAGATCATCTACTTTCGAAGGCAGGTCGCCAAGAGGAATTAGCTGAGCACCGATGTTATATTCTTCGTACTCATATTGTTCTCTGACATCAATGATATTCAGGTCTTCTCCTTTTTCAATTCTTTCCTTTAATTCCTGGGCGTTAATATCGGTCATATTTAATTTTTAATATATTTTAAGTTCGAAATTTGATTTGTGTCTGAAGTACATCTGACGGTGTAAAAACCAGGACTTAAATCAGCAACATTTAGTTGTTTAACAGAGTCTTCAAGGGCTTTTAAAATCAGTTTTCCTGAGAGGTCGTATACTTCAACCTTGGTTATGGCAGTTTCTGACACAATATCAATAACAGTTGAATGACCTGAAGGGTTTGGATATAGGCTTATATTTTGCTGTACTTTTTTGAAAGTATTAACTGAAGTAACTTTTTTAGGAAGAGGTTCGCCAACAATAGGGCGCATCATGGGAGCACCGGTTATGGTACTACTAACTGTTTCCCAGTAGCCATTGAGGTTGTAGAACAAGTTAGGATTTCTGCCACCGCTTTGTGCGTATTTATAGTTATTATCATACCCAATATTCAACATAAAGTTAATGTTTTGCTGCCATCCGATATAAAAATCTCCGGCATCCAGTGCCACAGCGGTATCAAGCACTATGTCAACAAAACCATTGATAGAATCGGAGTAGAAAGCAGAAGGTATTTCTACCTTTTTGAACAATACATCATTATCGTCTGAATTAGCGGGAGGTTCACTGATAGATTTCCAGATCATCAGATTAAACGACTTATTGGTTATATCTGCCACAGAGCGGTTAAAGAAAACAGAGATTCCTCTCAGAGTATCCGCTTTAGGAGCGTTAAATTTAATTGCTGCAAAACCAGGTCCATTAGGAAGAGAGCCATAATCCAGACCATAACCACCTTCGGCGGTTCCATCATCGTAAGCAAAGAAGTTATTGAACTGAAAAGTTTTTGAAAACTCGTTATTGCTTGCTAAGCTGTTATAATCATCAGGGAGGTTATCAAGATTAAGCGGTGCAATTTTATGTTTAAAAGTCAGTGATGGTTTTTTACCAGAGAAAGTATCTAATTGCAGTCCTGTATAGAACTCAGTACTATCTGAGAATTTAAGAACATTTCTGGATGAACCGGTATTGGGGTAAAACAGCACTAATTGATTGTATTGATTTCTCACTTCGCAAGTGAACTGAACATTGACAGTAGTATCGTTATTATTGTGTGCAACAACAGAGTGAGATGGTGCAGTATGATAAGCAGGAGATACTTTAAAATGGTCGTAAGGCATTGTAGCATACCATTTCAGAGGTCCGAAAGGGATAGCATTTATGGCAACATCCCGGATAGAAGTATCTTTAGAACTTCGGCTTGAATTAAGGCGAATATAATCCAGGTGCCATTGGTTCATATTACCGGTGCTTTTGCCGTAATTAATAAAACGGAACTGAAAATTATTATGAAGGTAATCGGCATCTTTAATACCTAACAGAACTTGTTTAAATTTCTTATCATTTTTACCAGATGTTTTCCAGACGGTCTTCCAGAAGCCAGAGGAGTTTTTAAATTTGAGTACCAGAGAATCTGTCTGATCGAGCACATCACCGAGACCTTGCATCTGGTAGAAAAAGCTCAGGTAAATAGAATCGGCGGCACTATAGTTTTTCCAGACCGCACCGGCTTTATAATTTTTAAGATTGATATAGTTAGTTGTAAGCGAGTCGCAGTGGTTTTGAGTTAAACCACTGAGAGCCTGATAAGGTTTTCCTTTACTATCCAGGTTATCAAAAGTAGCCACATTATAACTTGGAGGAGAGATAGCGAAATGGTTATTGACGTATACTTGTTTATCAGTCCAGTAAAGAGAATTAGGGAGAAGATTTGTTGAGGTAAAATCTTCAAAGAAAGGCAAACGGATGGTATCGGTTATTTGCCTTTTAGAAGAAAAATATGATTCAGATTTTTTCAGTTGAGCATTTCCATTCAGAGGAGTAATCACTGGTCCCTGCGCTAAGGCATCAGAGACAAACAAACACAGAGCAAGAACAGGGAACAATTTCATAAAGGAGTTAACAGTTTTGAGGTTTGAATATTGTTTACAGGACTTAAAAATGACCATATAATTAAAACACAGGATCAGTATTAGAAACGGCAGGGTCAACAACAGTTGTAGTATCTCTGTGGGATTGTTTTTTAGAAACAACGATATCGATAACAGAGCCTTTTTCCAACGGTGTATTTGGAGCGACATCCCGACCTTTATATTTTTGAACAAGAACAAGACCAGAGCCAATGGGACTGGAGACAGAGTCTACCCTACCCAGTTTTAGTCCAGAGTTCTGAAGAAGTACTTTAGCCAGATTAGCACCACCATTTACCAGTCGTGGCATTTTAACTTTTGGGATGATCCCTGTATTGACAGTAACATAGATTTTGCGACCAGGTTTAACATTCATATCGGGTTTAGGATCCTGTTCCACCACGGTCATTGGTTTAGCATCTTCTTTATAGACGGAGTCGACGATTACCATTTCCAGGTCACTATCGTCCAGCAGAGCTGCAGCGTTTTCAGCAGGCATCCCTTCAACTTTAGGCACTTTGGTACTTTCACCATGTCTGGTATACCATGAAGTAAACAGCATAGAGACGAACAGGTAAGCAATAAAAGCCAGAACTGCCAGACCAAGATTCTTAAGTATAGTAGCGGTTGTAATTCCTTTAAACATCAGTAATGCAAATTTGATGAATTTTGGCGGATATGCCAAATATTATTAGCAACAGGAAAGGCCTTAAGGAATATTGAGAAACTTATGGGTTTGGAGAGAAATTCTCCATTCAGGATTCGCTTTAACAAAGTCGATTATAAGAGGCAGAACCGCTTCAGACTTACTCCATTCAGGTTGCAGGTATCTGAAGCAGTTATCGGGTAAATCATTCACATAGCTCATAGCCCATTCGATATCCGATTTATGAAACACCACTGCTTTATATTCACTGGCTCTAACAAGGACTTCTTTAAGAGGGAATTTAAACTTTTTTGGAGAGAGGCAAATCCAGTCAGGATTACCCTGAATTTCGTAGGCCCCAGATGTTTCGATATGAACGCGAATATCAGCTTTTTGAAGTTGAGTAATAAGAGGATCGAGTTGATACATTGCAGGTTCACCACCTGTAATCACGCAAATTTTAGCAGGAGTATCAGAAACGATTTTCACCAGTTGTCTGACAGACATTTGAGGGTGAACAGAGGCATCCCAGCTTTCTTTCACATCGCACCATACACAACCCACATCACATCCACCGAGACGAATAAAATAGGCAGCGCAGCCAGTGTAGGCACCTTCACCCTGAATGGTATAGAAGTGTTCCATTACCGGATACGAGAAACTATTATTATCAGACATCATAAACCCAGGTGGTTCTTATAGGCTTTAAAGGTATTACTCAGCAGAGCTGCAATGGTCATAAGACCGACACCACCAGGAACAGGAGTGATATAATCAGCCACATGCTGAACATTTTCATAATCAACATCTCCGCGAAGATAGAAACCAGATTTTCTGCTGGCATCTTCGATACGGGTGATCCCCACATCAATGACAACCGCACCAGGTTTTACCATATCCGCTTTTACAAAACCCGGTTTTCCGAGAGCTGCTATAAGAATATCTGCTTGTCTGGTATAAAGTTCCAGGTTTTCAGTTTTACTGTGGCAGACAGTAACTGTAGAGTTACCGTATGCTCTGTTAGAAGACATCAGAAGGCTCATTGGCCTGCCGACGATATTGCTTCTACCAACCACGACACAATGTTTACCTGCAGTTGGAATTTTATAGGCTTCCAGCATCATCATAACACCCAGTGGAGTTGCAGAAACAAATCCTTCATCGCCTTTCGCCAATTTACCCATATTGATATCATGAAAACCATCAACATCTTTATGAGGAATAATGGTTTGAGTGATACGATTTTCGTTGATATGTTTTGGCAGGGGAGATTGCACCAGCATGCCATCCACCTTGTCGTCGTTATTGTATTGCTCGACAATAGCTATCAGTTCATTTTCAGAAGTAGAAGCGGGTAATCTCAGCACAGTAGAATCGAAACCCAGAGCGATGGAGTTTCTTTCCTTACTATCCACATAGGTTCTGCTGGCACCATCCTCACCTACCAGAATTGCGACAAGGTGCGGGCGGCGCAAACCATTAGACAGATAGGTTTCCAGTTCAGATTTGATGCCATCTTTAACAGATTGCGAGATTAATTTACCGTCGAGAATTTGCATGATAAAATTATACTGCAATATTAAGATGAATTTATTGTTTATGCTTAAATTTGTAGCAAATAAATATGAAAAAGACCACTATTTATCTTGGATTGCTCATTATTTCGCTGATATATGCCTGTCGCAACGGACAAGAAGAACTAGTAGTAAAGGGAGAAGAATATTTCCCAACAGAAATTGGCAGCAAGCATTTGTACAGTATTGATACCATTGTTTACGATCTTTTTCAGAGAAAAATCGACACCTTTTCGAACATAGTTCAGGAAGAAGTTGTAGAGAAGTATGTTGATTTAAGCGGCGATACGGTATACAGAATTGAGTTAAGCACATACAACCAGGAAAAATTCAAGTATGTTGTTTTCAAATCTTTTGAGAGAAAAATTGCCGGCAATTATGCAATGGAGAAAATGGAGAATGGAACAGAAGTAAAGATGCTCTTTCCTATCTCCACCTACAAAACCAAAGGTTCAACATACACCTGGAACAGCAATATGTTTAATTCGAGAGAGCCGCAGATTGTTAAGTACAGCTCAGTATTTACAGGATATAATTTAGGCAGTAAAGCATATAGCAATTGTGTCAGTGTCAAGTTAAGTAAGCCTCAGACGGGGATTATTAATAACATCAAAGAAGAAGTATACGCCAAGAATATCGGACTCATTTACCGATTTACTGATTCAACGGATTATTTACAGAACGACACATTTCCATCAGGTAAAAAAACCATCATTAAGCTGATTAATTGAGACTTTTTTCAATTTATATAGTTTGTAGTTTATTATTAATTGGTGCATGTAAAAAAGACGTGTACGAAACCTATGTGCGCAATTCGGATGAAACCTATTACAATGACAGCATTGGATCATATTCAGTATTTGCCGTTAATGAAGTGATATTTGATGATTTCAGTAATTCTTCTGATACATTTGATTACCAGATTATGGAAGTGAACGAATCTGAGTTCAGAGATAATCTTGGAAGAACAGCATTAAAAATTGACAGGTACAGACGCATCAGTGACACTTCGCTCTGGCAGTATCAGAATTCGTTTTACAGTGTAAGCGATAAAAACATGGTTGAGCGTATTGAAGACAATAAAAGGTATATCAAACTTTCATTTCCAATTACGACAGATGCTGTATGGAATTCTAATGCATACAACATAGACAATGCCATCAATGTCTTTTATGGTTTGATAGATAAGCCATATAATCTAGACACCTTTAAATTCAAGAAAGCCATCAGTGTAGAAAGCACCACCATTAACAATAATTTCAGAGAGCGCAGCTTTAAAGAGATTTATGCTCAGGGTATAGGCATGGTGTTTAAAAACCAGGTAGCTATAGAGCGTAATGGATCTCAATGGCGAGGCTATAAAATCAGATACAAACTCATCAGACATGCGCATTAGATTATTGCTCACCTTAGCGATAGCGAGCACTTCCCTATTGGCCAACGATTCGACCTCACATTATTTCATTAGTTTCAAGGACAAGAACAACAGTTTGTATTCAACAGAGAAACCATGGGAATATTTGTCTGTAAAATCTATAGACAGAAGGCAGAAATTTGGCATCAGCATTACGGAAAATGATTTACCTGTTAACTCCTCATACATACAAGCCATAGACATTTTAAGAGGAGTAAGGGTTGTACAAGCTTCACGATGGTTAAACGGAGTTGAAGTCATTCTTGATAAAACTGCCATCTTAGACGACATCAGACATCAGAGTTTTGTATCAGGTATTCAGTTTTTAGGCACAATAAAAAAGCGAAACAAAGACATTGCCGAGGAAATAGATTCAGAGTATTATAAACGATCTGAGAAACTGGCGGCTGTAAAAAGTGCACATTCGCACATTTCAGACGATATTGCGGAGAGAGTATATAACGAGAGTTATGAAGAATTATATATGATTGGGTTGCCTGATCTTCACAAACAGGGATTCATGGGTGAGAAAATGAGTATTGCGGTACTGGATGCAGGATTTTTCAATGCTTATAAAGTCAGGGGCATGGAAGACTTATTACAACCGGGCACAGTGATTAAAGATTTTGTCGATGGCGACAACAGTGTTTGGGAAGACGACGCACACGGAGCCAAAGTTCTGAGCTTCATGAAAACATATAACCCAAGTGAATACATAGGTTCAGCGCCATATGCCGATTATATGCTTTTGCGAACAGAGATAGCTTCACAGGAATATCCATTAGAAGAATTAAAGTGGGTATTTGCAGCAGAGTTTGCTGACAGTTCGGGAGCTGATATGATAATAGCTTCTGTGGGGTATCATACATTTGATGATCGGGCATTGAATCACAGTTACAAAGAACTTGATGGCAGCACCACGATAATCGCCAGGGGCGCGAATATAGCCAATGCCACCGGGATGGCAGTGGTTTGTAGTGCAGGTAACGAAGGACAGGGCAAATGGCGCAAGATAGGAACACCAGCAGACGCCACGGGAGTATTTGCGATAGGCGCATGTGATTCTGAGGGAAAAAGGGCTTATTTTAGCTCTGAGGGAATCAATAACGGGCGAATAAAGCCAGATTTTACGGCACCAGGGCAAAGAGTAACGATAGCCTCTCACAATGGATTTTATGCAGGCAATGGAACCTCCTATGCCACACCAGTTTTTGCAGGTGCATTAGCATGTCTGATGCAGGCATTTCCATTAATGACACCTGATTCATTAAAAGTCTTACTGAAGTATAGTGCTAGTCATTTTACATTACCAGATACGCTTATGGGATATGGCATACCGGATATGTATTTAGCCTATGTAAAAAAGCAGGGAACGACATTTGAAGACGACTTTACACCGGTTTCGGCAGCGATAACATTAGAGCGTTACACGACAGTTATCATGAAAAGCAGTTCAGAGCAGAAGGTTAAAATCAGTGTTTTATACAAAGAAAAGAAACGATTTAAGAAAATCAGTTCAAAAACTTATCACCTAAAGAAAGGCGAATGGCTGAGAGACGAGCAATGGTTAAACATTATCAGAACGGAAACCAGGAGAAAAAATAAAAGAGATGTGATGAAATGTATATTAGAGATTCAAACAGAGAAGGAAACGAAAAAACGATATTTCGTATCTTAGTTCAATAGCAAGTAATTTATTGTAATTTTGAAGCGTCAATGATACCACAAATTCCAAATTTAAAACACACAGCATCCAATAACTTTTTCATTTTAGCTGGTCCATGCGCCATTGAAGGCGAAGATATTGCATTTGAGATTGCGGATAAAATAAACGACATCAGCAACAGACTGGAGATTCCATGGGTATTTAAAGGATCATACAGAAAAGCGAATCGTTCGAGATTAGATTCATTTACAGGCATTGGAGATGAGAAAGCTTTGGAAATTCTGCATAAAGTCGGGCAGCATTATCAAGTACCGACTGTAACCGATATTCACGAAGCGCATGAGGCAGCAATAGCGGCAAAGTATGTAGATGTGTTACAGATTCCAGCCTTTTTATTCAGGCAAACAGATTTACTGGTAGCGGCAGCCAATACTGGCAAATTTGTCAATATCAAAAAGGGTCAGTTTGCAGCAGCCGGCGCCATGAGTCATGCAGCACAGAAAGTAGTTGACAGTGGCAATCATCATATTTTGTTAACAGACAGAGGTAATATGTTTGGCTATCAGGATATGATTGTTGATTTCAGAAATATTACCTGGATGAAGAAGACAGGTTATCCTGTGATAATGGATATTACGCACAGTTTGCAGCAACCTAATCAGAGTTCAGGAGTAACCGGAGGATTACCAGAGATGATAGAGACCATTGCAAAAGCCGCCATAGCAACGGGCGCGGATGGATTGTTTATTGAGACCCATCCACGACCATCGCAGGCATTAAGTGATGGCGCCAACATGTTGCAGATAGATTTGCTTGAACCTTTAATGGAAAAACTATTAAAGATTCGCAGAGCCATCTTATAACTACATCACTTTAGACAGAAACTTATAGTAACTGTTTTTAGTTTCGTGAAAATCTCTGGAAGTGGTAAGCATCAAATCTTCCAGCACAGTATCGGCATCAAACATTTTAACATTGATGTATTTTGCCTGAGTGGCAGCCTGTGAGGTTAATTCATCTGTTTTGACATTTACATCATGTAAAAGTTCATCGATATGAGTTGAGAGGATTCTGAATTTATTTTCGAAGTGTTCAACTTCTTTAAGGACATCTGAGGAGGTATTTTTAGAAACCACTTCATCGAGTCTTTTTCTTAGAACGGGCACTTCATCTTTAAAGAACTTTAGTTCTCTTTTCCAGTCTTCGCATAGGTTGTGGAGTTTTGCAATTGATTCTTTCATAACGATTAAAATATTTATACCTCAAAATTGGTTATTTTATAGTTATGAAAAGATGAGAGCAGTCATGATTCATGCTGACACGAATCATAATTCTTCTAATAAACAGGGAATTAATCCAATGAAGCGACCTATTTAGAGGATCTGATCCAGGTACAGAGAGGCAAATCCAGACCAGTACCAGAAGGCACAATGCATTCACCCCATTCTGCTTGAGATTTGAAATGGGCTTTAAATAGATTCACACCGATAGTTCCGCTCAGTCCCATGCTATACAAATTCAGCAAAGCGAAGTTAGCTTTTGGATCTGTTATCTGGGCGCTGTAGAACATCAGTTCATCAATCTGGTCTTCCAGCACCCATTTTTCACCATCCGGACCACGACCATAAGCGGGAGGATCTAAAATAACACCTTGG
The DNA here is from genome assembly GCA_046074245.1 of Chitinophagaceae bacterium. Lineage (GTDB taxonomy): Bacteria > Bacteroidota > Bacteroidia > NS11-12g > UBA955 > JABMMZ01. The sequence goes on from JBJTNS010000207.1 coordinate 16,468, forward strand.
TAAAGGTTACCTTTTTTTGCTTGCCTTTTAACAAATTTGAGAGCATCTTCTACCAGCCATCTTATTTCAGGCGCTTTTGAGAGTTGTTTATTTTCGTTGGCCCAGGTCACCACATTTCTTACTGCATCCAGATGGGTAACTTCGGCACCAGCCTGAGCTGCCACAATACTGGCAGCACCGGTATATGCGAAGAGGTTAAGAACTTTGGGGCTATTGCCAATTCGTTTAACCTGCTCGTCGATATAGTGCCAGTTTGATACTTGTTCGACAAAAACACCCAGGTGACCGAAAGACGTGCATGAGAGTTTTAGTTTAAGTTTAAGAGGTGTGTATTGAATTTCCCAGGAGGCAGGCACAGATTTAAAGAACTGCCATCCACCATTCTCGTTATTGCTATCGCGGTGGCTTTTCTTGTTATTATCTCTGACGAAGCGGGCATGCGCTTTCGAGCTCCACTCCTTTTCTGACAGTTGTTTAGGCCACAGCGCCTGAGGTTCAGGGCGAATAAGGATGTATTTACCGAAGCGTTCCAGTTTTTCGCAGTTACCGCTATCGATTAGTTCATAATCGTTCCAGGGATGAATAGATTCCAGTATCAATTTAGATCTTTTAAAACGTTTACAGCCTCCTGAATATAGATATCTTTCTCAAACGACTTATTCCAATCAGCCTTTACTTTGCGTTTTGTTTCGTCGTTGCTCATTGCTTTATTATCTTTTGAAGTATTTGATATTTTAAGGGTCTGAATGTTCTTTATCATCTCCTCATATTTTTTATTATCTGCTTCCGATTGTTTAATCTCCTCGCGGTATTCAGAAAGGTTTAGAGTAAATCTTGTTTTATTATTAAGTGCTTCTATTTTTCTGGCGAAAGCTTCTATTTCCTGGAAAAGTTGATTTTCCCTGATGCGTTTATCACTTTTAACTGCTGAGTTTTTAATTTTAGACTCCCAGTTTTGGGTAATATTATACTGAGCATTGATAATTTTATCGGCACCCAGGGCAAATTCATTTTCCTTCTCTCCAAATTTAAGGTAGCGGTAGCGATCTGGGATTATAACATCTGGAGTAACGCCAACCAGCTGGGTAGTTGTACCATTGATACGATAAAATTTTTGAATTGTAATTTTAATAGAGCCCAGTTTATCGGCATCAGGGCGACCCATACCCTGATCGAGGTCAAAGAAAGTTTGCACAGTTCCTTTTCCGAAAGTAGGCGTTCCGATAATAGTAGCGCGTTTGTAATCCTGCATAGCAGCGGCAAGAATTTCGGAGGCAGAGGCACTGCTTTCGTTCACCATAATAGTGAGTGCACCATCCCAGAGAACATTTCCATCATTGTCCTTAAGTACCTCGGGAGAGCTACCGCGAGGTTTCACCAGGCACATCGGACCCTCATCAATAAATAAGCCCCCCATTTTCACAACATCACCAAGAGAACCTCCCCCATTATTTCTAAGATCAAGAATGATACCTTTAATTTTATCCTGTTTAAGTTTTTTAATTTCCTCAGCCACATCATTTGCGCAAGAGCGACCATTGTTATCGTTCATATCGACATAGAAACTAGGCAGATTGATATAACCATATTTGTGACCATCTTTTTCGATGATCATCGATTTAGCATAAGTATCTTCCATCACAACCACGTCTCTGATGATAGAGATAATGACAATGGTTTCATCAGGTTTCCTAACGGTAAGTCGAACCTCAGTTCCTTTTTTACCTCTGATGAGTTTAATAGCATCATCAATTTTCATATTGGTAACATCGACAGGTTCGGCCGCTCCCTGTGCAACTTTGAGAATGATATCTCCACCTTTCAGTTGACCTTGTTTGTAACTCGGACTACCAGGAACGATGGAAGCCACTTTAAGGAAGCCATCTTTTTCCTGAAGCTGAGCACCAATTCCCTCGAGTTTACCACTCATACGGATATCAAAATTTTCTTTATCAGCTGGTGGAAAATAGTTGGTATGCGGGTCAAAGATCTCGGTCATGCAATTGATATACATACTGAGTTTATCTTTTTTATCGAACTTTTTCAATCTGGAAAACCAGTCATTGTGATTTTTAAGCACTTCTTTTCTGGCTTCCATTTCGAGCGTATCGTATGGTTTAATTTTAACGAAGGTATCTTTTTTTGTTTGAGCTCTTTCCTGAATATCCAATTTTGAAGAGAGTCTTTCAAGCACCTGGCGTTTTAAATTTTTGCGCCAGAACTCTTTCAGTTCAGCTTCTGTATTCATATATACAGGATGTTCTTCATCGAAATCGAAATACTCATTGGTTTTAAAATCAAACGGCTTAGAAAGAAATTCTTTGTAATAAGATTCGGCTCTTGCAACTCTTGAAAGGTGCATAGAATTGGCTAAATCAAAAAACTGATATCTACCATCTTTAGCCTGATCATCGAGGGCCAGTTCATATTTTTTTAGCGAGTCGATATCAGCCTGAAGAAAGAAGCTCTTATCGCTATCCAGACGTTTAAGGTAAAGGTGAAATAGGTCAACAGAGAATTTATCATTAATAAATTTTGGTTCGTAGTGATAATTTTCAAGCACTTCAACGATGGTTTGAGAGAGAGTACCCTCGTTATTTGAAGTGTCTTGTCTAAAGCAAAAGGCCAGAGTCAGTAAAACAAAGGCCGGCAACAACATAAGTGAATATTTGATTTTTCTCATCAGATTTTGATTTAACATTTATACGTAAGATTTATAGGGAAAATTGTGCCAGATTATGGTTTTGTCACAGGCATTTCAATTTCAGCAGGCTTATTAAGTTCAAGTGTTTCCACCCCCTGATCGAACACCAGATCTACTGGAATATTTTTACTACTTAATTTATTAAGGTCTTTTTGCAGATCCGGACGAATTGTTCCCATATCAGCAATTAACTTTTTCACTCCATCAAGATCACCGTTACCCTGTAACTGAAGAATGATAGCGCTTAAGCTATTCATAGCTTTTTGCATTTTATCAAAATCCACTTTATAGAAACCAGTTTTAGCATCTTTAACAAAAGCACCGTTATCAAGGAAGTAGTTAAAACGTATCATATTGGCCTGACCATGAGCGCTGGCGGCACCAAAACGTACTGAACGGAAAATTCCAGCCATAAAGGTCACGTAATAATCCATTAATTCACCATCAGTTAATACTTTTTTATTATACAACTGTGTAATCATGTACAATCCCAGTATATCCGCTTTACCCTCTTCGAGAGCGCTGTAGTGTGCACCCAGAGCCTGTTGAACTGTACCTTTGCCATTAACAGTATTTTTAACGCCTAAACCGTGGGCCACTTCGTGGAACATCGTATTTGAGAAGAAGGCATTAAAGGTTACATGTTTTCTTTGTTCAGGAGCCACTAACTCGCCCGCTATCGGGAGCATGATATAGTCGAATTTAGCTTTAATAGTATTTTTAAACTGGCTTCTGCGAGTACCTTTTTCAGCTTGAAGTTTTTCGTCATTCGGTAAATTCACGGCGATAGTTTTGCTACCAGAGTTACAATCGCC